>JBEIIN010000007.1:0-18480 GCA_040380795.1 Sediminibacterium sp.
AGAGGTCAAAGACCTATGATGAAAGATGGTGACGGAAATGGAATTATCATTCCTTTAGAAAAATATGGTATTAAATTAATGAGCATTGGATTATTAGTAGACGAAAAAGATGCAGTGGTTTGGAGAGGTCCAATGGCGAGCAGTGCTATTCGTCAATTCATTACTGATGTAGATTGGGGAGAGCTTGATTATTTAGTCATTGATATGCCACCGGGCACTGGCGATATTCATTTAACCATTATGCAAACTGTTCCTGTAACAGGCGTAGTAATTGTAACCACACCTCAAACAGTAGCACTTGCCGATGCTAAAAAAGCCATTGCTATGTTTGGGCAAGCGAATGTGAAAGTGCCCATTATTGGTTTAATTGAAAATATGTCTTATTTCACGCCTGCTGAATTACCCAACAATAAATATTATTTATTTGGTAAGCAAGGTGGACAAAACTTAGCAACAGAATATGATCTAGCATTTTTAGGAGAAATTCCTTTAGTGCAATCGATTAGAGAAGGCGGTGATGCAGGTGTGCCTGCCATGGTAGGAGAAGAAGAGGTTTCTAAAGCTGCTTTAAGAGGAGTAGTGTCGAATGCGGTTCGTCAAATAGCTATTAGAAATGCAAATCTTCCTAGAACAGAAACGATATCAGTTGCTTAATATGTCGAATAAAATTATCATAGCCATTGACGGTTATTCTTCTTGCGGTAAAAGCACATTGGCAAAATCCTTGGCTGCTAAGCTTGCCTATGTTTTTATTGATACAGGCGCTATGTACCGCGCGGTGGCACTTTATTTTTTAAGAAATAACATTGATTTTGATAATGAAGCGCAAATTGTAAAAGCTTTAGCAGAGATAAAACTAAACTTTGTATATAATGCTACAAGTTTAAAAAGCGATATGGTATTGAATGGAGAAAATGTAGAAGCCGAGATAAGAGAAATGCGCGTGAGTGAAAAAGTGAGTGAAGTAGCTGCTATTGGTGCTGTTAGAGACTTTGCCGTAGCACAACAACAAGCCATGGGTGCATTCAAAGGTATTGTAATGGATGGTAGAGATATTGGCACTGTTGTGTTTCCTGCTGCCGAGCTTAAAATTTTTGTAACAGCCGACCCTGCTATTAGAGTAGAGAGAAGATTTTTAGAATTACAAATAACGAACCCAGCTATTCGAAAAGAAGAAATTGAAGCGAACTTGCAACATAGAGATTTAATGGATACTACTAGAGAACGCAGTCCTTTAAAACAAGCTGAAGACGCTATTGTTTTAGATAATACAAATATGACAAGAGAGGAGCAATTTAATTTGGCACTTAGTTGGGCGCTTGCCAAAATTGGATAACATCATCAAGGGCTGCTTCTACATTATAAAAACTGGCCACTTTTCTTATAACCGATTCCACCACCGTATCTGGGCAGCTGGCGCCACTGGTCATTAAGATAGATACCGTAGGTTGAGCAGGTAAAAAGTCTTGAATAATTTCTTCTGATTTATCCTTCCAATTAGTTTTGATAATTTGATTTTCATTGATAATTTTATTGACATCATCAATAAAATAAGTAGGTAGTTTTTGCTCACATAATTCTACTAAATGTGAACTGTTGCTACTATTTTTTCCACCCATCACAATGGCTAAATCGGCAGGGGTATTTAATAATTCTAAAACTGCAGACTGGTTATCGTTGGTAGCATAGCAAAGTGTATCGCGGGTATCAGCATAATGGGTACTTGCACCTTCCTTGCCAAATTTTTCAACGATTATATTTTTTAAATAATCAGAAATAGCTTGTGTATCTGTGGCAAGTTGAGTAGTTTGGTTAATCACACCTAATTTTTCAAAATGAATGCTTGGATCAAACCCAGCCGAGTATCTATTTTTAAAATGCTTTTCAAAATCACTTATAGGCAATTCGCCCTTAATAATTTTACCTAAAATAATGGCCTCCTCCATATCATTCACAATTAAAGTAGGCGCTTTATGTGCGGCATGAGAAAAAGTAGCCCGGGTTTCTTCGTGCTTAGGTTTACCGTGAATAATAATAGTAAAACCTTTTTTAGCAATTTGATCGCCGCGGTTCCATACTTTTTCAACAAAAGGGCAGGTGGTATTGTACTTATGAATTTCAATGCCTATTTTATGAATTCTATCTTCTAATTCTAAAGTGGTTCCAAAAGCAGGAATGATAACCACATCTTCCTTTGTTAAAGTATCTATAGCAATTAATTCATTACCATTTGTATCGTGTAAAAACTGAACCCCTTTTTTAGTTAAGTCGGCATTTACTTGGGGGTTATGAATCATCTCGCTTAAAAGAAATATTCTTTTGCCTTCGTTCTCTTCTATGGTTTTATAGGCAATCTCAATGGCATTTTCTACACCATAACAAAATCCAAAATGTCTTGCTAAGTAAATTTTAAGCGGCCCTAAATCAATCAAGGCGGGGCTAAAGTCTTTTTTTAATTTATCTTCTTCCTTGCGCTTATTTTTAATAGCACTAATGAGTGTACTACGATAACCGGCAGGAACTTCAAAATGCTTCATGGGTAACTTTTATTGACTTATGGACACAAAAGTACATAGTTCGCATCTTTTTACCCATTTTTCCCTCAAACATTGCCTATAAATCTAGGCTTTACTAGTATAGGCTACTTATCTTTGCGCCATGAATTACGTTTCTGTAGAAGGATTGACTAAAAGTTATGGCATTAACCCTTTATTTAAGGGTATTAATTTCAATATTAATGAAGGCGATAGTATTGCATTAATTGCTAGAAATGGAGTGGGTAAGACCACTTTGTTAAGAATATTGGCAGGCAAAGAAGTGCCTGATGCCGGTACTGCCAAAATTCACAAGGATGTGCATTTGGTTTTATTTGAACAAGAGCCTCAGTTTATTGAAACGGCTAGTATTACCCAGAATTTATTTAATCAGGACCATCCCGTGATGAAGGCCATTAGTAAATATGAAATGGCCATGGAGTCGGAGGATGAAAATTTGATTACAGATGCCATTATGGAAATGGAGGAAAATAGCGCTTGGGATTTTGAGTCAAAAGTGAAAACCATTTTAACGCAGTTAAATATTAATCATTTAGAACAACCGGTTTCTAAATTAAGCGGGGGACAGCGTAAGCGTGTTTCATTAGCCAAAACTTTAATTCAAATTGGATTTGAGCCAAAGCATGTATTATTATTAATGGATGAGCCTACCAACCACTTAGATTTAAATATGATTGAGTGGTTAGAGAATTATTTATCTCAAGAAAAAGTGACTTTATTATTGGTATCGCATGATCGCTACTTCTTAGAAGTGGTGACCGATCAAATTTGGGAACTAGAAAGAGAAAATTTATATTCTTATAAAGGCGACTATGAAAATTATTTAGAAAAGAAAGCAGCCAGGATTGATTCTGAGTTAGCCAGTATTGATAAAGCCAAGAATACTTTTAGAAAAGAATTGGAATGGATGCGAAAGCAGCCCAAGGCGAGAACCACTAAAAGTAAAAGTCGTCAAGATAATTTTTATGAAGTAGAAGCCAGGGCCAAGCAAAAAATTGAAGAGACCAATTTACAATTGGATATGAAGATGACCAGATTAGGGGGTAAAATTATTGAAGCCAAAAAAGTATATAAGTCTTATGGCGATTTAGTGGTCTTAAAAGGTTTTGATTATACATTTAGTAAAGGAGAACGCATTGGAGTGGTGGGAAAAAATGGAGTGGGAAAATCTACCTTCTTACAAATACTACAAGGTATTACCCAGCCCGACAGCGGTAAGATTAATGTGGGCGAAACCATTGTCTTTGGGCATTTTTCTCAAGAGGGCCTAGTATATAAAAAAGATATGCGCGTTATTGAGTTTTTGAAAACCTTTGCCGAAAACTTTCCTTTAGCCAGCGGGGGTTCCTTAAGCGCAGCGCAATTTTTAGAATTATTTTTATTTACACCCGATAAACAATACACCTATTTAAGTGCCTTAAGTGGGGGAGAGAAAAAACGATTACAATTACTGACTATATTGTTTAAGAATCCGAATTTTCTAATATTGGATGAGCCTACCAACGACTTAGACCTACCTACCTTGGCCGTCTTAGAGCAATTTTTAATTGATTTTGCAGGTTGTGTATTATTAGTGACTCACGATAGATATTTTATGGATAAACTGGTGGACCACTTATTTATATTTGAAGGAAATGGGGTAATTAGAGATTATCCAGGTAATTATACGCAGTTTAGAATTTTAGAAAAGACGAAACAAAACTATGCAGCCCTAAGTTCTGATATTTCTAAGGCTAAAGATTTTTCAGTGCCTGCAAAAGAAGAAGCCGCCGCAGTACAAGCCCCTACTGCAGTAAAAAAGTCTTCTGAGAAAATGAGTTTCAAAGAAAAAACTGAATTAGAAAATTTAAATAAGTTAATTCCAGAGATGGAAGCAAAGAAAAAAGTATTCACCGAAAAGTTAAATGATAGTAGTTTGGCCTATGATAAAATCATTGAATTGAGCGAAACATTAGGCGCATTGAATGCTCAATTAGAAGAAGCTGAATTAAGATGGCTAGTCTTAAATGAGAAGAATTATTAAAATAGTTTAATAAAAACAGTGTTGGCTCTAGTGCCTAGGCCTCATTTTTGAGTTTTACTTCAATTATGAGGCCTAAGTTTTTGGGCATAACTATTTTTTCATAATAATTTGGTAGAAGAATAAAGTCAGTAAATATTTTACTTACTATTCATCATTAAACTAACATTATTATGAAACCTATTGAACGTATTTCCGCCTACCTGAAATTCAAAAACATTAGCCCGCATTCTTTTGAACGTAAAGTGGGTCTATCCAATGGTTATTTTGCTAAGCAGCTTCGTAACCTAGGCTCTATTGGCTCAGACATTCTCATTAGAATTGATGAGCTCTACGCCGATTTAGACATACTTTGGGTACTTACGGGCCAAAGACAAATGATCAACGGCTCCAATGACCCAGGTGCTGAATTTGGCAATATGAAGTTGGATGAATTCATATCCAAGTATGAAACTGAGAATAGAAAGATAAAAGTATTAGAATCGGATGTGGAAAAATTACAAGTAGTGCTGAATGATAAAGACAAAATTATATCACTATATGAAGTCATTGCTAGTAATAAAATAAATTCGGCACCTCCTGAAAATAATTATCAAGTGATGCCGAATTTTAATCAAGCAATGCCGAATCAATAATATTACTTAAGCATAAGAAGCCACTGGCTCGCAAGTACAAACCAGATTTCTATCTCCATGCGTATTGTTGACTCTTGCCACTGTAGGCCAGAATTTATTTTGTTGTACATAATATAATGGGAAGGCAGCTTCTTGTCTTGTATAAGCATGCTTCCATTCATCTGCACAAATTACTTTCTGCGTATGGGGTGCATTTTTCAAAGGGTTATCTAATTTATCTGATAGCCCTTTTTCAATAGCTACAATCTCATCATGAATAGAAATTAAGGCGTCGCAGAAACGATCTAGTTCTGCTTTGTCCTCGCTTTCAGTAGGTTCAATCATAATGGTACCTGCTACTGGGAAGCTCATGGTAGGGGCGTGGAATCCGTAATCTATTAAACGCTTGGCTACATCTTCCGCTTCAATACCCGCAGTTGCTTTAAAAGGCCTTAGGTCAATGATAAACTCGTGTGCGCAAGTCCCATTTTTTCCAGCATATAAAATAGTATATTTTTTCTCTAAACGCGATTTCATATAATTCGCATTTAAAATAGCATAGGCAGTAGCTAGTTGTAAACCCGTGGCACCTAACATTTTAATATAAGCATAGCTAATTAATAAAATACTAGCCGATCCCATCGGGGCTGCGCTCACTGCGCCAATCTTGCTTTTATTATAGATATGTCCTGGCAAGAAGGGAGCTAATTTATCATTCACACAAATAGGGCCCATGCCAGGTCCGCCACCACCATGTGGTATAGCGAATGTTTTGTGTAAGTTAAGGTGACAAACATCGGCACCTATAGCGCCTGGGCTAGTTAAACCCACTTGTGCATTCATATTCGCACCATCCATATATACTAGACCACCTAATGCATGAATGCTATCACAAATATCTATGATGGTTTCTTCAAATACACCA
The DNA here is from genome assembly GCA_040380795.1 of Sediminibacterium sp. Classification (GTDB taxonomy): domain Bacteria; phylum Bacteroidota; class Bacteroidia; order Chitinophagales; family Chitinophagaceae; genus Sediminibacterium. Next base: position 6,115 of record JBEIIN010000007.1, read on the forward strand.
TGGGTAGAAGGATAAGTAATCATGAGTCCACCTAGGTTGTCCTTATGTAAGTTTGCTTTTTCTTTTAAATCATTTACATCAATATCACCTGCTGCATCACAAGCCACTACAATTACTTTAAAGCCAGCCATTACAGCGCTTGCAGGATTGGTGCCATGTGCACTAATAGGAATGAGTACAATATTTCTATGGGCTTGCTTATGATGTTCGTGGTAGGCACGAATAGTTAATAGACCAGCGTATTCACCTTGTGCGCCACTATTAGGTTGTAAACTACAAGCAGTAAATCCTGTGCTTTCACATAAGTAGGCACTTAATTCTGTGGCCATTTCTTGATAGCCTATGGTTTGACTACTAGGTGCAAAAGGGTGCATGGTACTAAAGGCAGGCCAGCTTACTGGAATCATTTCCGTAGCAGCATTTAATTTCATCGTACAACTTCCCAAGCTAATCATGCTGGTATTTAAAGACAAATCTTTATTTTCCAATTGTTTGATATAGCGCATCATTTGTGTTTCACTATGATGTGTATTGAAAACAGGATGTTGTAAATAAGTAGAAGTTCGAACTAAAGATGATGGAATAGAAGGGGCTCCTGCTATTTTGCCACTTGCTTTTTTGCCAGTAACTTTTTCAAATAAGCCAACTACTTTTTCTATTTCACGAGCACTAATTGTTTCATCAATAGTTATTGAAATACTATTATCATTTTTTCCATCATTAAAATAGCGGAAATTATAATCAACAGCTAAGGCTTCTTTTTGTAAAGCAGCAATATCAAAACCTGAGAAATGTAAAGTGTCGAAATAATATTTATTAGATTGACTAATACCTAAACTTGCTAATTGCGCTTCTAAATTTTGTGCTAAACCATGAATTTTTAGAGCAATTTTTTTCAAACCTACTGGTCCATGATATACTGTATACATTACTGCCATATTCGCCAGTAAGGCTTGTGCCGTACAAATATTGGAAGTGGCTTTTTCTCTTTTAATGTGTTGCTCTCTTGTTTGTAATGCCATTCTTAAAGCTCTATTACCTTGGGCATCGATACTTACGCCAATTAATCTTCCAGGCATACCTCTTTTAAATTCATCCTTGGTAGCAAAATAAGCTGCATGTGGTCCGCCAAATCCCATGGGAACGCCAAAGCGTTGTGTATTACCAACTGCTACATCTGCATTTAATTCTCCTGGGCTTTTTAATAAAGTAAGCGACATAATATCGGCTACCAATATAACCAAGCCACCTGCTTGATGTACTTGATCAATAAAAGTGGTGTAGTCTTCAATGCTTCCTGTGTTGTTTGGATATTGTAAGATGGCGCCGAAATAAGTATTGTCAATTTTTGTGCTTTGATAATTGCCTTCTTCAATTTGAATATGAATAGGAGCAGCTCTTGTCACTAGTACACCCTTGGTTTGAGGGAAAATAGCACTGTCCACAAAAAACTTAGGCTGTGTAATAGTATCTGTTTTGTTCACATGATTAAAAATCATGGCCATGGCTTCTGCTGCTGCAGTGGCTTCGTCTAATAAAGAGGCGTTGGCAATAGGAAGTCCTGTTAAATCACAAACCATGGTTTGGAAATTCAATAAACTTTCTAAACGGCCTTGTGCAATTTCTGCTTGGTAAGGAGTATACTGCGTATACCAACCTGGGTTTTCAAAAATATTTCGAAGTATCACGCTAGGCGTGATAGTGCCATAATAACCTTGTCCAATAAAATTGGTAGCTACAATATTTTTATCACCAATTTTTTTTAAGGACTGCAACATTTCAAATTCAGAAAGACCTTCTGGAATGTTCATCGGTTTTTTAGAACGTATAATAGTAGGAATTGTTTTTTCAATAAGTTCGTCCACCGATTTTATGCCAATAGTGTCTAACATTTTTTCAGTGTCTTGGGCGCTGGGGCCAATATGTCTTTTGATAAATTCTGCTCCGTTCGTATTGAGTTGCAACATAAATAGGGTGGTTTAAAAATGGATACAAAGATACAAAAAAACCACCCCCTTTAAGAAGCGAATTGAGGCTGTGGGGAAAGCTTGTGGATGATTGCTAAATAGTTTATATTTGAGCCATTATTATGAGCCTATCTATTGAACAATTGTTTGAAACGCCTGCCCCTGAAACGCTTAAAAAATTCCAAAATTTTTTAAAAAGGGTAGATAAACGCAAAATACTTAAACAATTGCCCGACTTGCATGAAGCCGCCTTTGAAAAAGTAAACTGCTTGGATTGTGCTCGTTGCTGTAAGAATTACTCTCCTAGGTTTAAAATGCCCGATATTAAAAGAGTTAGTAAGTACTTAAGAATAAAAGAAACCCTATTTATTGATACTTATTTATCCATGGATCAGGAAGGAGATTATGTAGCCAATACCAAGCCATGTCCTTTTTTAGGTAAGGATAATGCTTGCAGTATTTATGAGCACCGCCCTACCGATTGCCAGCGTTTTCCTTATACCGATGAAGATGTATTTTTTAAGCGTCCAGTTATTACCATGAAAAATGCTGAATTCTGTCCTATTGTGCATGATGTTATGCATGGACTATTAACAGCGCCTTAGTTTTATAAAACTATTTTTCTATAAAACTATTTCTCTCTAAATATATTTCTCTCTAAAACTAGTATTCCATTTTTCTTAAACTAGGTGCCTTGAACCATGTGGTCAGAACCACAATTATAGTCATGGTTCCACCAAATACAACAGAAGGAATTACACCTAATAATTTTGCGGCCACACCACTTTCAAATTGCCCGAACTCATTACTGCTGTTAATGAACATGGAGTTCACGCTCATTACCCTGCCGCGCATATGATCGGGTGTTTTTAATTGAACAATAGTGCCTCTTACAATCATGCTGAAGCCATCTAAGATGCCACTTAATAATAAGGCTGCAAAAGAAAGCCAGAATAATTTAGACAGCGCAAATACAATAATGCAAAGGCCAAATCCGCCCACGGCAATTAATAATTTTTTGCCTTGACCTGCGTTCACTGGGAATAGAGTAATTATAAATATAATTAAAATAGCACCTATATCGGAAGCCGCATTTAACCAACCAAATCCAATAGGGCCAACTTTTAATATATCTACTGCATACACTGGTATCATGGCCACAGCCCCTCCAAATAAAACGGCAAATAAATCTAAAGAAAGAGCGCCTAATAATTCTTTGGTATTGTATACATAACGCAAACCTTCTTTGACACTCTCTAATGTATTTTGATTGACTACTAAGTCGGCGTGCGGTGGCTTTGCCGTTATTTTTTCAATAAAAAAATAACCAATAGTCACTAAACTTACCACTGTAATTAAAGCGCCCGTATGTCCAAAACCTGCAATAATAAATCCAACAATAGCATGCCCTAAAATAGATGCCGTTAACCAAATGCCCTGGCTCCAAGTGGTGGCATTTTGTAATAAATCCTTAGGAATAATGCCCCCTACAATAGTACCAAAGCTAGGCCCCGTAAAGGATCTAATAATACCTGTACAAAAAACAACGAAGTAAATACAAATAGCAATAATAAGTGTACGGTTGGCAGCAAATGAATTGGTATTGGCCGCTTTGTCATTATAAATAGATAAACCCAATAAAATAATGGCACATATCCAATATAAACTTACGCCTCTAAGTAGTAATTTTCTTTTTTCACTTATATCAATCACATGACCTGCATATAAGGCTAAAGATACGGCAGGAATCACTTCTGCAAGTCCAATAAGGCCAATGGCAAAAGGCTCGTTGGTTAATTCGTAAATCCACCAGCCCACCAAGGTGCCCATCATTCTAAGACCCATAATAAATAAAAAACGACCTAACATTAGATTTCTAAACTCAACCACTTTTAAGGAGGCGAAAGGACTCATCTTAGGGGTACTACTTATTTCCATGTTACGAAGTTAGGGTAAAGTAAAATAATGCTGTCCTTGTTCTAGGTCCTTGTCAAGGGCATCGGTGATTACTTTTAAATGAGCTTCATTGTAAATAAAATCGGCATTCGAGGCGTCGATATAAATAGTTTTTATTTGATGCTGTTTGATATAGCTAGTATAGGTCTCTTGAATTCTAAATAAATAATCATCTGGTATCGCTTGTTCAAATTTTCTATTTCTTTTTTTAATATTTCCTTGTAATGTATTAACGGGTGCGTGTAAATAAATGAGAATATCGGGACTTGTCAATTGTTGAGAAAATACATCAAACATTTTTTGGAATAATCTGTATTCTTCTTCAGGTAAATTTACTTTAGCAAACAATAAACATTTAGTAAATAAATAATCTGAAACAATAAGCTCTTGGAATAAATCATTTTTTTTAATCAGTTCCTGCTGTTGTTTAAAACGCTCTGCTAAAAAAAATAATTCTAAAGGGAAGGCGTATTGCTTTGGGTTTTCGTAAAACTTAGTGAGAAAAGGGTTTTCTGCAAATTCTTCTAATACCAACTTGGCATTATAATGCTTAGAGAGTAGCTGGGATAAGGTGGTTTTGCCTGATCCGATATTTCCTTCAATGGCAATATAACGATGGTTCATAATATGTAAAATAATATCTAAAATGCTGGTGCCAAATATAGCAAGCAGTCGCTTTATTCACTGGTTTTTTTATACACAACCGAGGAATCCACACATTCTTTTAACAAAACCTCATTAGTTTTTAGCAAAATAGGGTGCATGTATTCAGGCGAAATTTCAGTTAAGGGCATTAGCACAAATTTTCTTTGCGCCATACTTGGATGTGGTATGGTTAAACTTGATGTATTTATTATTTCATCATTAAAATAAATGATATCAATATCTATAATTCTAGGTCCTAAAGGAATTTCCCTTTTTCTACCTAATGCTAATTCTATTTTTAAAATAGCGTCCATTAATGCAACAGCTTCTAAAGGAGTTTGAATAACTAAGGCCTGATTTAAAAAAGCATCTTGTTCTTTATATCCCCAAGGCTCTGTTTCATAGATAGAAGAAGCAGATATTATGCGGCCACATTCTATATTTATGCTGTTTCTAGCAGTAGCCAAGTTTGCCATTCGGTCGCCCATATTACCACCTATCAAGAGAGATACAATATTCATAAGAAGGATTCTAAAAGTAGCCCAAATATCCATAATTTTACAGCGCTTCCCTATTTTAAATGATTCTATTTTTATACAATTCTCATGAAACAGTTTTTTAAAACCTTTTTTGCTTCCTTATTAGCACTTATTATTTTTAGTGTATTAGGTATAGTAATTCTTGCATCTATTGCAGCTGGCTTTTCAAATGAAGAGCAAAAAGTTACAGCAGCTAATTCTGTATTAGTAATTGATATTGCTGAAGATTTCGAAGAGCAAACTAAGTCAGATGCTTTTTCTGAAATTTTGAGACAGAAGAAAGGGAAGTCGCCTAGTCTAACGCAGTTAATTGGATTAATTCAACATGCCAAAAAGGATACATCCATTAAAGGTATCTACATTAAGTGTGGACAAAATCCAAATGGGTATGCCGCCTCTGAAGAAATAAGAACAGCCTTGCTTGATTTTAGAAATTCCAATAAATTTATTATTGCCTACGGAGAAACCATTACACAAAAAGGGTATTGGTTAGCCAATGTGGCCAATCAAATTTACACACATCCTCAAGGGGGAGTAGAATTTTCTGGGTTCTCCTATGAGACATTGTTTTTAAAAGGCTTATTGGATAAATTAGAAATTAAGCCGCAGGTATTTTATGCAGGAAAATTTAAAAGTGCCACTGAGCCATTTAGGTATGCGCAAATGTCGGATGCCAATAAATTACAAACTTCTGTTTGGTTAAATGCACTGTATACGAGTTTTATACAAAGCGTAGCCGATACAAGAGGTATTGAAGTAGCTGCTTTAAAAGCAATGGCTAATGAAGGTTTAATACAATCAGCGAATGATGCGCTTCAAAATAATTTAGTAGATGGATTGTTATACGATGATCAAGTCAAAAAATTAATTGCTAAAAAAGTACGTGTAAATAAGCAAGAAGATATTTCATTTATAACAATTAATGATTATGCAAGCGCAGTAGCCTTAAGAGGTTCTGGAAGCGGAAAAATTGCCATTATCTATGCCGATGGAGATATTGAAATGGGTAAAGGAAGTAATGAATCTATTACAAGCGATGATTACAGAGCTTTATTGCAAGAAATAAAAAATGATAAGTCGATAGATGCTGTTGTATTAAGGGTAAATTCTCCCGGAGGTAGCGCACTTGCAAGTGATATTATTTGGAGAGAAATTGAATTATTGAAAAGAGAAAAACCAGTAGTAGTTAGTATGGGTAATTATGCAGCATCAGGTGGCTATTATATTGCCTGTGGTGCCGATTCAATATTTGCAGATGCAAACACTATTACAGGTTCTATTGGCGTATTTTCTGTGATACCGAATATAGAAGGCTTTATGAAAAATAAAATAGGTATCACTTTTGATAGAGTGAAGACTGGTCAATATGCAGATGTTCCTTCTGCTACTAGAACCATGAACGCTACTGAAGAAAGATTTATCCAATCAGGGGTAGACAGCACTTATTATACTTTTACCTCTCGTGTGGCAAAAGGCCGTAAAAAGAGTATTGAATACATCGACTCTATAGCACAAGGCCGTGTATGGATTGGTTCCGATGCACTGAAAGTAGGGCTGGTGGATAAAATTGGAAATTTAAATGATGCCCTAGCCACAGCTGCTAGAATGGCGAAATTGAAAGGCTATAGTACAAAGTCCTATCCTGAATCAAAATCATTTATAGAAGATTTAATTAGTGAATACGAGGATAATATTAAAACCAAGGCGATCAAAGAAGAAATAGGAGAAGCCCAGTGGCAGGTTTTACAACAAGTAAAAAAGGTCAAACAAATCATGGGCCAAACGCAAGCGCGATTACCTATCTTTGAGGTGAATCATCCTTAGTTCTATGCGTCCATATAGTCAAATTACAGCCATGTTAGCCATTACGAAGGCTAGCCTGCGCTCTATATTTAGAAGTCCTTCAGCGGTTATTTTTAGCATTGCATTTCCACTTATTTTTATTTTAGTATTTGGCTTTCTAAGTAGTGGAGGCAGTATTAATGTGAATGTAGCCATGGATCCTAAGTCTGATACATTGAATCCTGTATATGCTTCCATTAAAAATATCCCTGGTTTTAAATTTTCAAAAGACGATACCACTAAAATTAAAAGTGAATTAGCTAAGGGGCGTTTGACAGCACTTATTTCTATTCAAAAAACAAATAATGTCAATGCGCCTTATCTTATTAATCTAACAAGTTCTGAAGCGGCGAATCCTCAAAACATTCAATTGGTAAAATCTATATTGAATGCAGTCATTAGTAAATTGAATCAAGAAAATTTTACAGGAACACCTACCATGGCGGTGGTGAATAATAATGTAGAGCAAGTGCCAGGGCGTATTTATAGAACCATCGATTTTATTTTACCCGGCCAACTAGGTTTTTCTTTATTAAGTGCAGGTGTGTTTGGCGTGGCTTTTTTGTTTTTTAATTTAAGACAGCAATTAGTTTTAAAAAGATTTTACGCTACACCCATTAGAAGGCTTTATATTATTTTAGGGGAAGCCTTAAGCCGTGTGCTTTTTCAATTAATTACGGCAGTCATTATTATCGGTATTGGTTATTTCGCTTTTAATTTTACATTAGTACATGGCTGGATAACCTTTGCAAGTATTATGGTACTAAGCTTTATTGCTTTAATATTATTTATGGGTTTTGGATTTATTGTAAGTGGAGTGGCTAAAAATGAAAGTAGTATTCCGCCCTTTGCCAATTTAATTACACTGCCTCAGTTTTTATTAGCAGGTACCTTTTTCTCTATCGATAATTTTCCTACATGGATGCAACCTTTTTGTAGAATATTACCTTTGACTCATTTTAATAATGCCATGCGTAATATATCTTTCGAGGGTGCAAGCTTAATTTCAGTTTGGCCCGATATTTCATTTTTACTCATCTGGATTGTTGTGGTGTATGCTATTGCTTTTAAAATATTTAAATGGGAATAATGAAGTACATTAAATTAATTATCATAAGTGTTGTTTTTTTAAGTGTACTTGTGACGGGTATTTCATTATTGTTTCCCTCTAAAGTCATTGCTTCAAGAGCTATTGAGGTTAATACAAGCGCCGATAAAATTGCCTATTTCACTTCCGATCTAAGCCATTGGAACCAGTGGATGAGCGATTGGAAACAAAACAAAGTGGTATTGGAAAACAATACAGCCTATATAGGTACTCAAACAGTACGCTTTTTAAATAAGACCGATACTAAAGTAAATTATGAGTGGATAGCCACAGGGCAAAACCCTTATTTGGTAACATTTGAGTGGACACTTTTAAAGGATAATACTTATGTGATTCATTGGTCCTTTGAACAAAATGTGAAATGGTATCCTTGGGAAAAATTCCAAACTTTATTGAACGATAAATTGCTGGGGGCTAAAATGGAAATTGAATTACAGCATTTACAAGAAGCGATTAACTCGAAATAGTTATTGTAGTATAGTTTAAATATTTAATTAGTAACCTAAATACATATTTACTCTTTCTAATCTCGGTTCATTAGATACTCTATATTTCTTTTAATGCCTTTCAATTTGGATCTCAGTAAGGGAGATTTTGAAAACCTTTCTTTAAATGTAGTTTCTTCTATTTGAAGCCAGTCCTCCTTTTTTAAAGTAAGTAAACCATTGAGTGGCTTGAAAGCCTCTTCGGTATTTGCTTTACTAAATCTATTCCAAGGACATACGTCCTGGCATATATCACAACCAAAGGCCCAGTCATTATAATTTCTATCCGTCTTAATTTCAGCTGCTTTTAATTCAATAGTAAAATAACTAATGCAATGATTGGCTTCAATAGTTTTATTGGGAAGGATGGCCTGGGTAGGACAGGCGTCAATACATTGAGTGCAAGTGCCGCAATAATCTTTTGAGAGGGGTTGGTCATATACTAAGGGAAGATCCACAATTAAAGTGGCAATAAAAAAGAATGAACCCGCCTTAGGTCGAATTAAATTTCCATTTTTACCAATCCATCCAGCACCTGCTAGCTTTGCCCATGTTCTTTCTAAAACGGGAGCAGAATCTACAAATCCTCTTCATTCAATAGAGCCTATTTTTTTTCTATAAATATAAAGTAAAGTAAATAGTGCTTTTAGTATGACCTCATGATAATCTTCTCCCCAAGCGTACTTTGCAATTTTTGCATCTTGCTGACTTGCTTCTTTAATGGAACTATCTTCAGGATAATAATTTTTTAAAAAGGTAATCACCGACTTGGCACCGGGTACTAATTTTCTGGGATCAATTCTTAGATCAAAATTATTTTCCATGTAACTCATGTCTCCATGAAAACCTTTTTGAAGCCAGGCTTCTAAAATTTTTGCATCTTCCGGCAGTTCTTTGGCAGCAGCAATGCCACAAAAATCAAAGCCCATTTTAAGTGCTTCGGATTTAATGAATTCGGTATTTAAAAATTCGTTCAAAGCAGTTCTGTGAATGTTTGTGATATAAAATTTAACTATGTAAAAATAGCAGAAAAACCTTGTCAAAACTGACTTTTATGCCGTTTTACTAGCTTATTTATGCCATTATAACTTATATCATAGATTGGCGCTTCTTTTGAACATACCTTGTAGTAAATAAACAAGATTATGAATTTAAGTCAATATACAATTAAAGCACAGGAGGCCATTCAAGCGGCACAGCAATTAGCTTATAACAATAAGAATGCAGCCATTGAAACCCTTCACTTATTAAAAACAATTTTAACAGACAAGGATAGCTCCACTGAGTTTCTATTAAAGAAAAATAATTTGAATCCTCTTTTAGTCAATCAAAAAGTGGATGCACTATTACCTAGTTTGCCTAAGCAATTAAGTGGAGAACCCGCCACTAATTTAAGTAGAGACTTAAATAGTGTTTTATTAAAAGCCAATGGAGCGCTTAAAACTTTTGGTGATGAATTTGTAACGGTGGAACATTTACTAATTGCGATCCTGCAAGTGAATGACCTTGCTTCTAAAACTTTAAAAGATGAAGGACTTACTGAAAAGGGTTTAGTCACTGCGATTAAAGAATTAAGAAAAGGAGAGACCGTGCAATCGGCTACGCAGGAAACACAGTTTCAGTCTTTGTCCAAGTATGCAAAAAATTTAAATGAACTTGCCAATAAAGGAAAGTTAGATCCTGTGATTGGTCGCGATGAAGAAATTAGAAGAACCTTACATATACTTTCTAGAAGAAGTAAAAACAATCCCATCTTAGTGGGTGAACCTGGTGTGGGTAAGACAGCTATTGCAGAAGGTCTTGCGATGAGAATTGTAAATGGAGATGTACCCGATAATTTAAAAAGTAAAATCATCTTTGCTTTAGACATGGGGCAATTGATTGCAGGTGCCAAGTACAAAGGGGAGTTTGAAGAAAGATTAAAAGGAGTGGTGAAAGAAGTAGCAGATAGCGACGGAGAAATTATTTTATTTATAGATGAGATACATACACTAGTAGGTGCTGGCGGTGGAGAAGGAGCGATGGACGCTGCCAACATTTTAAAGCCTGCACTTGCAAGAGGTGAGTTAAGAGCCATTGGCGCCACTACTTTAAATGAGTATCAAAAGTTTTTTGAAAAAGACAAGGCATTAGAGCGTCGTTTTCAAAAAGTAATCATTGATGAACCTAATAAAGAAGATGCCATCTCAATTTTAAGAGGTTTGAAAGAAAGATATGAAACCCATCATCATGTAAGAATTAAAGACGAAGCCATTATAGCAGCGGTAGAATTATCGAGCAGGTATATTACCGATCGTTTCTTGCCCGATAAAGCCATTGATTTAATTGATGAGAGTGCAGCTAAGTTAAGATTAGAGATGAATTCAATGCCGGAAGAGTTAGATACCTTAATTAGACAAATTAGACAGCTTGAAATTGAAAGAGAAGCTATTAAAAGAGAGAATAATCCGGATCAATTAAAAGCTTTAAATATTGAGATAAGCAATTTAACAGTTGAGCAAGATACTTTAAAAGCAAAGTGGGCTGAAGAAAAAGAAATGGTGGACAAAGTACAAAATACAAAGGCTGAAATTGAAAAACTAAAACAAGAAGCGGAAGTAGCTGAACGTAACGGAGATTATGGAAAAGTAGCAGAGATAAGATATGGTAAAGTAAAAGAGCAAGAAACAAATTTGTTAGAGTACAGTAAACAACTACAAGAAATTGGTACGAATGGCAAAAGATTAATGAAAGAAGAAGTGGATGCTGAAGATATTGCAGAGAATGTGGCGAAGGCCACTGGCATACCGGTGCATAAAATGCTTCAATCTGAAAGAGAAAAATTATTACACTTAGAGGAAGAGTTACATAAAAGAGTAGTAGGCCAAGAAGAAGCTATTACTGCGGTATCAGATGCGATAAGAAGAAGTAGAGCGGGTTTACAGGATCCTAAAAAACCAATTGGCTCTTTTATTTTTTTAGGAACCACTGGTGTGGGAAAGACGGAGCTAGCCAAGGCCTTGGCCAATTATTTATTTGACGACGATGCCATGATGACGCGTATTGATATGAGTGAGTATCAGGAAAAGCATGCGGTGTCTCGTTTGGTGGGAGCGCCTCCAGGTTATGTAGGCTATGATGAAGGCGGACAGTTAACGGAGTCGGTAAGAAGAAAACCCTATAGTGTGGTATTGCTAGATGAAATTGAAAAAGCGCATCCCGATGTTTGGAATATTTTATTACAAGTATTAGACGATGGGCATTTAACCGATAATAAAGGAAGAACTGTTAATTTTAAAAATACCATAATTATTATGACCAGTAATATGGGTAGTCATTTAATTCAAGAAGCCTTTGAGGGTGTAAATGAAAAAAATCTTGAACAAAAAGTAGAGCAGTCTAAAGTGGAAGTAATGGCTTTATTAAAACAAACCATTCGTCCCGAATTTTTAAATAGGGTAGATGAGATTATTATGTTCTCACCTTTATTGCAAAAACAAATGTCGGCCATTGTAAAAATTCAATTGAATAATTTAAAATCATTGGTAGCAGAAAATGGAATTGAATTAGCATTTAGCGATTATTTAGTGGACTATTTATCTGACCAAGGTTTTGATATGCAATTAGGCGCTAGGCCTTTGAAACGTCTCATTCAAAAAATGGTAGTCAATGAATTTAGTAAGAAGATATTGAGTGGCGAGATAGATAAAACAAAGAAGGTATTAATTGATATTTTTGATGGGCTGATCGTATTCAGAAATGAAGCGTAAGTAATAGTGAAGTATTTAACTACTAGAGCAAGCATATAAGGACTAGATATTAACAAAGAGTAGCCTTTGGTGACT
>JBEIIN010000008.1:0-18452 GCA_040380795.1 Sediminibacterium sp.
AAAAATTAAAAAATTCTTTTCATTTAAAGGTTTGAAAACAGTGGTATTGATTCCTGCTGTTAATAATGCAGTTTTGTCTAAAGCAGTTGCAAAATCGTTGACTGCTGGATTGGCAACATTGAATTTACTACTCCAATAGTTTACTCCCATTTGCCAAATAAGCTTATTGGTTGAAATGACAGGCACATTTACTTGCGCTCTTATTGCGTTTACTTGGGCTATATTGATTTGTGTAGGAAATTGTTTGCCATTAAAACTTACACCAGGCATTGAAAATTCACCGTACTTCTCAAACCCTAAACTCAAAATTCTTTGAGGCGTTTGATTCAATACTTTTTGAGAACAAAAACGCTTAACGCCGTCGGCATCCCCAAAATTACTATAGTCGAAATTTTCTGTTGTATCAGTTTGTGCAAAAGCAAATGAAGCGCTTAATAAACATAAAATAGTGATTGTTAGTCGCATAAAATAGATGTATTTATTTCATAACAAATATAATAGTAAACAGTTTAAAATGGCTTAAAAAATAAGCCGAAGTAATAGTTATTTACTTCGGCTTATTGAGCTACTCGCTTAAAAATCAACTGTGGAGTCGAGGGGAGTCGAACCCCTGTCCAAACAATGTTACCATTGGTCTTCTACATGCTTATTGTTTTATTACTTGTCGGCGAATAGCAGGAAAAACACAAACCAATTATTCACTTAGCTGAATGGTACTTAAATAAAAGGCACAGCCTACTTTTATCGCATCCTGTTTTGTTTTTAATTAGGCTGAGGAGCGGGCAACAGGCCTGCCTTCTCTCTCGACCAAAATGGAAGTTAATTCACTGAATTAAGCAGCCATGGCAAAATTTGCTTCGCCTTTTGATTGTTTGGTATTCAGATTAAAGTGCTAATTACCCAACGCACTGCATGCTTACCCCAACCGCTACGACTGCTGTCAAAACCATACGACCCCAATTGTATCTAATGAGATAAAACTTAATTCGAACCTACAAAATTACAACTAAAATGTGAATTACTTAAATAATCGCCAAAAGTCAAGCCCCAAAGCGTATAGCATAAGGCCAAACATGAGCATCATCCCTACTATTTGAGCGTATTCCATAAACTTATCACCGGGCTTTCTGCCTGTGATCATTTCTACTATAATAAACAGTGCATGCCCCCCATCCAAGGCTGGAATAGGCAGTACATTCATAAAGGCAAGTATAATAGAGAATATAGCAGTCAAAGTCCAAAAACGTTCCCAATCCCAAGCTGCAGGAAATGTATTTCCGATGCTAATTAAACTTCCTAAAGAGTCATTGGGGTTTACCTTACCTGTAAAAATTTGCTTGATGCCTTGAACATAATTATCTAAAGTAGTATAGCAACGATTTACACCTTCAGGTATGGCTTGAATAAAAGTAAATTCTTTATGCACTGTCTTAAATAATGCATAAGGTAGTTTTACAAACAAACCTATTTGACCTGAACCATTAATTAATGCTTTAGTATAGACTGTATCATTCCCTCTTTTGGAAGTAACCATTACAATTGAATCGGCATATTTTTGCTTCACCTCAATAAATTCATACTGGTATTGAATACTAGTATTATTAATTTTTAAGAGTGTGTCATTTTTGCTGAAAGCGCCTTCTAAAACCACAGCCGATGACCCCACTGAATCAATAATAACAGGTATACGCGGAATCACAAAGGGATCTGATTTTTTAAACTTAGCAAGCGAAGTAGCTAAATTAGTGGGTATGTTTAACGAAATAATACTATCTCCTCTTTGCACTTCTAAACTGGTGGGATTCGTTAAAATTAATTTAGATTCTAAAGCATCAAAGTTTTCTAATTCTTTTTTATCTAATGACAATATGATATCTCCATCTTGAACACCCATTTGTTTGGCGAGCGCACTGGCATGCACGCCATAAGTCACATTTTTGGCAGGCAAATAATCGTCACCCCAATACCAACCAATGCCAATAAAAATTACAATGGCCAATACCACATTTACAATCACCCCACCTAACATCACAATCAATCTTTGATAGGCTGGCTTAGATCTTAGTTCCCAAGACTCTGGTTCTTTTTTCAATTGCTCTTTATCCATACTCTCGTCAATCATACCCGCAATTTTAACATAGCCCCCAAAAGGAACCCACCCAATGCCGTATTCTGTATCCCCTATTTTCTTTTTCCAAAGACTAAAGCCGGGATTAAAGAATAAATAAAATTTCTCTACACGCGTTCCGAATAAACGCGCAGGAATAAAATGGCCTAATTCATGTAAGACCACTAGTATTGAAAAAGATAAAATAAACTGTGCTGTTTTCACACCCACTGCTGCAAAATCAAATGCTAAAATATACATATTTTATAATTGTATTAAAGAGGCTGCAAAGTTACGCGCCTCTCCATCGGTTTCAAAATAATCTTCCAAGCTTGGCTTGGAGATATAGTTAATTTTTTCTAAAGTTTTTTCTATCAGCTCTGTCATTTCTAAAAATCCAATTCTATTTCTTAAAAAAGCATAGACTGCAATTTCATTCGCCGCATTTAAAACGCAAGGTGTATTTCCCCCTTGCTCCATTGCTTCTTTTGCCAATTGTAAATTTCTAAATGTTTTCACATCTGGTTCGTCAAAACTTAATTGATTCGGTTTATCGAAAGTATACCTTGGAAAATTATTTTTTAATCTTTCTGGGAAAGCCATTGCATATTGAATGGGTAGTTTCATATCAGGCAGTCCCATTTGTGCTTTTATACTGCCATCTTCAAACTGCACCATACTATGAATAATACTTTGAGAGTGCACTACTACCTTAATTTGATTGGGTGCTAAATTAAATAACCATCTTGCTTCAATCATCTCTAATCCTTTATTCATAAGGGTTGCAGAGTCTATAGATATTTTAGCCCCCATGGACCAATTAGGATGTTGCAATGCGTGGTCGCGTTTTACATTCACTAAAAAATTAGGTTTCTTCCCTAAGAAAGGGCCACCACTAGCTGTTAAAATTATTTTTTCAATAGGATTGTTTTGCTCTCCCACTAAACATTGAAAAATAGCAGAGTGCTCGCTATCCACTGGAATAATTGCTGCTCTATTTTCTTTTGCTTTTTGCATGACTATATCTCCAGCCACTACTAAAGTTTCTTTATTGGCAAGTCCAACGGCCTTTCCATTTTCAACCGCTGTTAAAGTTGGTTTTAATCCTGCGAAGCCCACAATACCTGCCATCATAAAATCATAACAATCCATGGCAGCTACTTGCTCTAATGCATCTTCCCCTGCGAATACTTTTATAGGTTTCCCTTCTAATGCTTTTTTAACAGTGGCATATTTTGTAAGGTCTACAATGACCACTATATTAGGCATGAACACTAAGGCCTGTTCAATTAATAAAGACTCATTAGAATGGGCTGTTAATATTTCAGCTACAAATAATTCAGGATGTGCAGCAATTACCTCAAGGGTTTGTTTCCCTATCGACCCTGTTGATCCGAAAATGGCAATTCTTTTTTGACTCATCCAATAGTTTTCTTAGACATTAAAATTAAGCTATTATTTTTTTATGACGCAATATATTGCGTTAATGCATTGGCAATTACTCGGTCATTACTTAAACGGGGTACTTTATTTTGACCCCCCAATTTTCCCTGCGCTCTCATATAATCAATAAAGGCATTTTTTTGCATTGGTTTAATTTGCAAAGGCGCTAATATAGAGCCTGCTATTAAATCCTCATAGTAGACGTTTTTAGTAGATAGTACTTCGTTCAATTTTTTACTAAACAAAGCCATATCCGCAGGTTTTTTTTCAAACTCAATAAACCATTCATGATAACTTTTCCCTTCCCCTTGTTGAATAAAAGGAGCCACTGTAAATTCAACCACCGACACCCCCATTAGTTTTGTCACTTCTAATAATGCTTGTTCAACTTCTTCTCCAATCACATGTTCTCCAAAAGCAGAAATAAAATGTTTGACTCTTCCGGTAACAATGACTCTGTAGGGGTCAATGCTTACAAATTTTATAGTATCTCCTAAATGATAGCCCCATAAACCCGCATTACTATTAATAACCATAGCATACTGCTCTCCTAGCTTCACTTCTGCGAGAGAAATTCTTTGGGGCGCTTCATCATGCACACTGGCAAGTGGAATGAATTCATAAAAAATACCGCTACGGGTATTTAATAATAATCCTGGCTCTGTTCTTGTATCTTGATAAGCAAAGAAACCTTCGCTGGCTGGAAATAATTCAATGGTGTCAATTTGCTTTCCGATGGTATCAAATAATTTTGTTTTATAGGGTTCGAAATTCACACCCCCTTGCACAAGCACTTGTAGGTTGGGAAAAATTTCAATCACAGGTTTTCCAGTAATTTCAACAATTCTATCAAAATACATTTGCACCCAAGGTGGAATGCCTCCTATCAAACTCAAATCCTTTTCTAAAGTTTCTGTTACGATCTTGTCCAATTTCTCCTCCCACTCTTCTATACAATTGGTTTCAAAGCTTGGTAATTGATTCCCTCTTAAATATTGAGGTATATGATGATTCACAATGCCACTTAATCTGCCCGTTGGAATACCGCCCACTCTTTCCAATTCAGGGGAACCACTTAGAAATATCATTTTTCCGCCTGCGAATTGGGTATTCCCCGTTACAGCCATATAGGCAAGTATGGCATTTCTTGCTCCATTAATATGATTATCAATGGAATCCTTGGTAATGGGAATATATTTCACCCCACTGGTTGTACCGCTGGTTTTGGCAAAATAGATAGGTCGGCCCTTCCAAAGTATGTTTTGTTTGCCTTTCTTGATTTGATCTATATAGGGTATAAACTGCTCATAGTCTCTTAAAGGAACCGCTTTTTGGAAGCTTGGGTAGTCATTCACCTTCTCAAAATGGTGCTCTTTCCCAAAAAAGGTGTTTCTCCCTACCTTAATTAATTGATTTAGAATGTCTTGCTGGTCCTTAAGCGCAGTTTTGTGATCCTTCTGTATTTGACGATGAATGATACCTGCAAAGGGTTTGGCCAATAAAGATTTGACATTAATCATATTCGGATACATTATAATGGATAGAACGAGGCGAAATTAGGTACTAATTTAGTTATTGTCAAATCACTTTATGCCTTAAAACTCAATTAAATGTGGGTTTTTAAGGCAATTTGGAGCCCCCATTATATTTTTTGAGAATTAATTGCAAATTGGGATAAAAATAATTACCTTTGCCGTCCTAATTTTGGACATTATGTTAGCAGTAGTTAAAATCGCAGGACAACAATTTAAAGTACAAGCAGGAGATAGCTTGTATGTACCTCACCTGCAAGGTAAAACCGGAGACAAAGTTGAATTCAACGATGTTTTATTTGTCGATAATAATGGAAGCATCTCTTTTACGAGCAAGGTAAAAGTGAAGGCTGAAATTTTAAACGACTTAGTACAAGGTGATAAAGTTATCGCCTTTAAAATGAAAAGACGTAAAGGTTTCCGCAAGAAACATGGTCACAGAACACATTACACACAAATTAAAATCGAGAACATCGCTTAATCTTGCTTAGGCAGGACCAGAGTAGATATATCCATTATTAATAAAAGGCTAGAAAAAAGAATATACTATGGCACACAAAAAAGGGGAAGGTTCCGTAAAAAACGGCCGTGATTCCCAAAGCAAACGTTTAGGTGTTAAGATTTATGGTGGTCAACCAGCATTATCTGGTAACATCATTATACGCCAAAGAGGTACTGTATACCATCCTGGTAAACACGTTGGAGTTGGCTCTGACTTTACATTATTCGCCCTTTCTAATGGAATTGTGGAGTTTAAAAAAGGCAGAAATAACCGTACAACAGTGTCTATCCTACCGGTAGAAACAGTAGCTTAGAAAAAATAATTTTGCAGTTATTAGAAAAGTTTTCTATTTTTAATACATATTTACTAACCATTAAATCTAAAAAACATGGCAAAAGCTAAAAAAGCTGCTAAAAAAGCTGCTCCTAAAAAAGCTGCTAAAAAAGCTGCTCCTAAAAAGAAAGCTGCTAAAAAAGCTGCTCCTAAAAAGAAAGCTGCTAAAAAAGCTGCTCCTAAGAAGAAAGCTGCTAAGAAGAAAGCTGCTAAAAAGAAATAATTATCGCAAGATAATTAAATCGTCTTTTTTGCTTTCAGCAAAAATAGATTTGAAGTCCTCCCCGTTTACGGGGGGGATTTTTTTTTGAACTATTTTTTATACATTCACGCATGCATAATTACGAGATCGCCGAACAATTTACTTTACTTGGAAAACTAATGGATATCCATGGCGAAAATGCATTCAAAATAAAATCTTATACGAATGCTGCCTACACATTAGATAAGTTAGCAGAACCCGTAAGTGAAATGTCGCCTCATGAATTATTTGCTATTAGAGGTATTGGTGAAGCCATTGGTCAAAAAATATTGCAACTCATTGAAAATAAGCGACTTACACTACTAGAAACCTATATAGAAAAAACACCAATGGGCATTTTAGAAATGCTAAAAATTAAAGGCTTAGGTCCTAAAAAAATAATTACCATTTGGAAAGAATTAGAAATTGAAACAGTAGGAGAACTATTGTATGCATGTCAAGAAAACAGATTAATAAACTACAAAGGATTTGGCGCGAAGACACAACAAAATATTCAAGAGTCTTTAGAATATTATTTACAACATCAAGGAAGTTATTTATACCAACAATTAGAATCACTTGCAAGCAACTTGCAAAATAGTTTGCATGAAAAATTTCCAAAGGATGAACATATTATTTCAGGTCACTTTAAAAGACAAATGGAGACCATCGATTTTTTAGATGTAGTCACTACCCTTTCAGAAAATAAATTAATGGATTGGTTAACTGAAAAAGAATTTACTGTTACAAAATTTGATGAATTTATAAGTTGTAAAGGGGTTGATAATTTCGAAATTAGGTGGCATATTTCGAGCCCTAAAAGTTTTCATTGGACCGATTTTTCCCTGGCCTGCTCCCCCGATTTTCTTAAAAAATGGGTCGAAAACCCCCTTTTTGAAAAAAAATTTAAATTTATTTCTGAAGCCTCCATTTTTGAGCAATTGGGTATCCCATTTATTCCACCAGCCCAAAGAGAAGACCCGGCTATTTTATCCAGCCTTCTATCCAATAATAAAAAAAGTCTAGCCCGCAGTATTCAGGTAGACGATATCAGGGGTATTATACATTCACATAGTACTTGGAGCGATGGCATTCATTCTATTGAGCAGATGGCGAAGGCCGCTAAAGAAGCTGGCTATGAATATTTAGTGATAAGCGACCATTCAAAATCGGCCTTCTATGCCAATGGTTTAGAAATAGAACGCATCGCAGCTCAACATAAAGAAATAGATGCCCTGAATAAAAAGCTAGCCCCCTTTGTTATTTTTAAAAGTATTGAGTCGGATATATTAAATGATGGCAGCCTGGATTATCCAGAAGAGATCCTTGAAAGTTTTGATATTGTCATTGCCTCTATCCATTCTAATTTAAAAATGACAGAAGAGAAAGCTATGATGCGTTTATTGAACGCTATTAACAACCCCTATACAAGTATATTAGGTCACCCTACAGGCCGTTTACTTTTAAGTAGAAAAGGATATCCTGTCAATCACGAAGCCATTATAGAAGCCTGTGCCGAAAATAATGTAGTGATAGAATTAAATGCCCATCCTCGCCGTTTAGATATGGACTGGCGATATATAGCGAATGCTGTAGAAAAGGATGTGCTGATATCTATCAATCCTGATGCCCATGCAGTGGAAGGATTCGCCGATTGTAAATATGGCGTACTAGTAGCTCAAAAAGCAGGACTTAGCGCTGCGCAAAACCTAAGTAGTTTTTCTTTACAAGAAATGATGGAGTTTGTGGCCTTTCAACAGGCTAAGAGAAACTAGTTAAATCCACTAGTTTGAATACTAAGATTGAATACCCGCATTAAATACTAGCACTTCCTTTTAAGTATACTAAATAGTCCCCAGGCATAAGCTCGAAGCTTTCTTGCCTATTAAAATTAAAGCTCAGCCCAGAGAAGGCATTTGTAAATTGCCCCTGTAAATAGTCATGTGCTAATTCTACTTTTTGTATTTGATGGGAAAAATTAAGTACGACTAGTATGATTTGCTTTTCATCATACCTCAAAAAGGCCATGACTTGGTTATTCGAGGTGGGTAAATTAAAACTATCCCCATCCACAATACAGGAATATTGTTTTCTTAATTGAATAAGTGTTTTATAAAAGCCGGCCAATTGAGGCGCATTTGTCCAATCTATTGGGTCTTTATCAAAGAAGGCTAATCTTTTATAATTGGGTAATTCCTGACCACTATATAGTAAGGGTATCCCCTTCCACATAAAAGTAAAAACGGCCCAGGCCTTTGCAGCTATACCATACTTTTCATATTCGGTACCGTTCCAAGTATTCTCATCATGATTAGAAGTGAAAAATAATTTATAGGCCCCCTTAGGATACTGCGCATAGGCATGCAGTTGATTATATATTTCATTTACCCCCGACGCTTCTATCTTAAGCGTTGCATGCATCCAAGACCAAGCATAACTTGCATCAAAAACGGAATGATATTCAATATCCTCGCATTCTGCTAACCAAAATAAAGGCTTAATGGTTTCACAGGCTTTTCTTGCAGTCATCCAAAAATCTAAAGGCACAAGATGTGCCATATCGCATCTAAATCCATCTATATTAAATGTACGCACCCAATACTGCATGGCACCTATTAATGCAGCGCGCATGTCTTGGTTTTCAAAATTTAAATCCACTACATCGTCCCAGCCATTTCTTTCTGTAAAATTTCCATCTTCATCTCTATTAAACCAATCGGGGTGTGACTGCATCCATTCATGTTCTCTACCAGTATGATTCGCCACCCAATCAATAATTACTTTCATCTCATGTTTATGTGCTAATTGAATCAGGAAAAGAAAATCATGCTCTGTACCAAATTCAGGATTCAGTTTTGTATAACTACTACATGCATAATAACTACCCAAACTTCCCTTACGCCCTTTTTCACTTATGGGTGTAACTGGCATCAGCCATAAAACCTCAACACCCATTTCTTTTAATCTTGGAATATGCGCTTCGAATGCTTTAAAAGTACCTGCCTCTGTGTACTGTCTAAGATTTACCTCATAAATAGTTTTATCCTTCATCCATTCTACCGTTTTAAAACTTGCATCCATTTTATTTCAATTTTTAAACCATTTTTTATTAACTTGGCAAATACATGAGTAATACGAAGCCCCATTTAGAGCGCAAATTAAGTCTTTTACATGCAACGGCCATCAACATGATTGATATGGTAGGCATTGGCCCCTTTGTGGTATTAAGTGTGGTGGCACAAATTATGGGAGGGCCTTATTTTTTATACGCATGGGTAGCAGGTGCCTTACTTTCTTATTTAGATGCAATGGTATGGAGTCAATTGGGTGCAGCGCTGCCAAGAGCAGGTGGAAGTTTTCACTTTTTAAAAGAAGGCTATGGAGAAAAAGCAGGATCTCTGATGAGCTTTTTATTTGTATGGCAAACCATGATACAAGCACCCCTTGTAATTGCTTCTGCAGCCATTGGTTTTTCGCAGTATGCCAATTACTTTTTTCATTTAAGTTTTCTTCAAGAAAAAGCAGTGAGTGGACTAGTGGTTATTCTGGTAATTTTGTTATTGTATAGAAAAATTGAATCCATTGGAAAAATTTCTGTGCTATTATGGGTAGGTGTATTGGGCACCATGGCCTGGATTATTTTTGGAGGTATTGCACACGGTAATTTTTTAGAGCCCATAAAACATATCAACGACGGGTTTACTATGCAACATGGTTTTGTCGCAGCACTGGGTTTTGCCAGTGTAAAAACTATTTATAGTTATTTAGGCTATTATAATGTTTGTCATTTAGGAGGGGAAATAAAAAATCCGAGTAAGAATATCCCAAGAAGTATGTTTATCTCTATTACAGGTATTGCTATTTTATATTTAGCCATGAATGTATCAGTGGCTAGTGTACTACCCTTTCAAACTATTATTACTAGTAAATTTGTAGTCAGTGATTATATCAAGACCCTATATGGGCCTACAGCGGGCGCCTTTGCAACTATATTAATATTAATGGTGGCCTTTGCTTCTTTATTTTCTGCCACCTTAGGTTATAGTAGAATTCCTTATGCTGCTGCACAGGACAGGTCCTTCTTTCCATTCTTTAAAGAACTACATCCTAGATTACATTTTCCCCACCGCTCTTTATTAGTATTGGGAGGCATTGCCTTTGTATTTAGTTTATTATTCAGACTGAAAGAAGTGATTGATGGTATTTTAGCAATGCGTATTTTAATCCAATTTATAGGACAGGCCATTGGTCTATTATTATTATTTAAAAGAAAAGGTAAAGGTTTTTTCCCTTGGAAGATGCCCTTCTATCCCCTGCCTTTATTTTTAGCCATTATTATTTGGGGTGGTATCTTTTTTTCAACAGGTACAAAGATGATGCTGAGTGGACTCACTGTCATAAGCCTTGGGCTAATTGCTTATTTTATTGCTAAGAAATTTAAATGGATTGGTTAGCTATTTACTCCTAGTGCCAATAACACTAATAAGTAGTCCAATGATAAGACCAATAATTAGTCCAACTTTTACATTCTTAATTAAGTAGCCAACGCCCAGTCCAATAACTAATAAAGTAAAAATGCTCAGATTGCGTCTCATAATTTTGAATTAATGAAATGAATGCTTGGGAAGTGAAATGAGGTTGGCTAATAATTTATAAGCTCCGGGATTTCCTGCAGGTAATTGTCTAAATAAAACCAAACTCAGATACACCATATTCCCTTTGCCATAAGGGGCAATTAATAAACTACCCGTTGAAGGAGTTTCCCCTTTATCATTCATTGAAAGCGGCGCTTCAAAATGAGCGTCCACATTTTCTGCCATATAAGTGCTTCTTTCTTGAACCCAGTTATTAAAATCGGACTGCTCTATTTTATTTGGAAAATTTAATACTGAATGCGTGGGTAATACAAAATTAACAGCTGCATTTTCTTGAGATACTCTTTTACCTGAGTTCACCGTAAATGCATAAGGCCCCACTTTCACTTTACGAATACCTACTTGATTGCTTTTTAAATATTGAACAATTAAATTTCCTCCCTGTTCAATATAGGCATTCAGTATTTCATTTTGGGTGGTCAAAAATTCAGACATATTATAAGCTCTAATACCTACCACAATGGCATCAAAGGTTTTTAATTTATTTAATTCAATATCACTTTCTTTTAAAACAGTTACTTGATAGCCTAATTCAATAAGGGCTTCTGGCAACTTATCTCCTGCTCCATCGATATAACCAACTTTAGTACCCTTGGTTTTTACATTCAGCTCCACCAATTGAGTAGTAGCGGGGGCGAAATAAGTAATGGTGGGGATATGATCGTACTGAATGGTTCTTTTATACATCTGATCTGATGCAGTGGGTAAATTTTGACTAGCTGATTTTACTTCCACTTCTTGATGCACAGTACTGCCTGTATGATTAATTTCTTGATAACCTAATTTAACTGGCTTACCTGCATTCATCAAGACTACTTCTTTATCGTATTTAGTTTCACGCAAAGGCACTACAACAATGGGCTGGAATACTTCTCCCTTGGTAGGATCAACATATTTATATTGAATAGGTATAGTAAATGAAAAAGATTGCCCTTCAATGAGCACCGAACAGGTAGCTGTGAAAACAGGATCGTTTTCAGCCTTACCAATAAGCATTTGGTCCTTCACTACAAACATACCTTCTGTTTTAGGTTCTACTAACCAATAAGGCTGTGAAATAGATTGGGTACTAGCTACTTTAAAAGAATAATCCCAGCTATTATTTTGATTATTCAAAACTGATTTACCAAAAACAGAATCCTTCCCAGGTAATGAAATTTTTTCTAAGACAGCACGAGCATTTGACCTTTGATTGAAAAAAAATTGTACTTGCAAGTTCGAACCTGGAAAAACTTCTTGCTGTTGCGAACTGGCTTCCATATAAATACCCGCTGCGTCTTTAATAATTGACTGTAGTTCGGTTAATTTATAATTCCTCCAAAGTGAATTAGGCAGTCCAGCAATTGATTTATATAAGCCCACTAAAGCAGGTACCGACTTAGCCGGATTTTCTATTTCATACTGCTTTGCAATTTCGTTTATAGCAAGTTGAATGCCTGGCGCTTCTAATCTTTCCCAGTTCGTATTCACTCCTTCCATAATATCTGTCTTGGGAACATCGCCGCCGGTGGTTTCAAAAAATTCAAAACTAGTGCCTCTTCTTCTTGGCCTGCCCTCCCCCTGGCTTTTATGCATGGTTCTTGCTTCGGCTCCAATTTCACCATAGCTTTTTCCCAGCGTAGCATTGTAAGCACCCACTTCAATATTTAATTGACTTTTATTAGTGGTATTAACAGTTCCAAAATTAAAAGTATTCCAAAGTATGCGTTTTGCTTTCCAAGGCTTCACACCATACTTAAATTGTTCTGTAAATTTTGTACTATCAGCAGCCGCTATATATGCCTCATTGGCAATAATAGCAGAGGCTGAGTGATGGCCATGTCCTGCTCTTGCATCTGGTGGGAAACGTGCAATAATAATATCGGGTTGAAACTTTCTAATCACCCAAACAGCGTCACTTAAAACTTCTTCATGATTCCAAATAGTTAAAGCTTCTTCAGAGGATTTACTATAACCAAATTCATAGGCTCTAGAAAAATATTGCTCTGCCCCATCCTGTGCACGTGCTGCTAATAATTCCTGTGTTCTAATTAAGCCTAGTTCTACCCCTTGTTCTTTGCCCAATAAGTTTTGACCACCATCGCCTCTAGTTAAACTTAAATAAGCAGCTCTATACATTCTTTCTTTTGTCAAATAAGGAAGAAAACTATTATTCTCATCATCTGGATGTGCCGCTACATATAAAACACTACCTACTACCCCCATTTTTTTTATCTGGGCATAAATTTCGGCACTAGTTTTTTGCGCATATAAAGATGCATTGAATAAAAAACAAATTGAAATGAATAGAACTACTTGACGCATGATTTAAAAAATTTCATTTTTTTCACTTAAATATTCTAGGATAAAAGGCCATTTAATACCCCCTAAAAATAAGGAAGTTTGGGCTTAAAATGGGGCTATAGAAGGATAGTTTTACACAAATGATAGACGCTATTTTGTTGAATACTAAATATTTAAGTAAATTACTAGCTCAATTGAAACCCTATGAAAAAAGCGCTGCAAGCCTTACCTATTTCAAAGTCAATAATGTTACTATTTGTCCTATTTCTTACTGGCAAAGTAATGGCCCAACCCTTTTTAAAAGCGCATCCTCATATTAATCCTTATAAGTATGAAGTGGTGAAAGAAAAATCATTTGACAATGGAGCCGTTACATCGGCACATCCACTAGCCAGTATGGTAGGTGCGGTTATGATGCAAGAGGGAGGCAATGCTTTTGATGCGGCTATTGCGACTCAACTAAGTTTAGCCGTGGTCTTTCCAGGAGCAGGTAATATTGGTGGAGGAGGTTTTATGTTAGCTAGAAAAGTCAATGGGGAATTAATAGGTATTGATTATCGTGAAGCAGCGCCTGCTTCTGCAAGTAGAGATATGTATTTAGATGCACAAGGCAATCCTATTGATGAAAAATCGACAGCAGGTGCTTCGGCTTCTGGTATACCAGGAAGTATTGCAGGTATGATAAGCACACATGCTTATGCGAAATTACCTTTTGCAAAATTGATTGAACCCGCTATTGAGTTTGCTGAATTTGGATATGTGATTTCAGAAAGAGAAGCCAAAGGTTTAAATGCAGAACGTGCTAATTTTTTAAAGCATAGTTCAGCACCAAGTGCATTTACACAAAAAAAAGTTTGGAAAGCAGGTGATACACTTATTCAATTAGAACTTGCTGCTACATTGAAACGCATTCAAGCAAAAGGACTCGCAGGTTTTTACGAAGGTGCGACTGCGGAATATATAGTTAAAGAAATGCAACATAGTGGTGGCTATATTAGTATGGAAGATTTAAAAAACTATAAACCCAAGTATAGAAAACCTATAGAGTTTGATTATAGAGGCCATCATATAATAAGTTTTGCCCCTCCTTCTAGCGGTGGAATATTAATTGCACAAATGATGCAAATGATTGCCCCTTTTAATGTACAGAAAATGGGATTGAATACCCTTGCTTCTGTAAACTTAATGGTGGAATCACAAAGAAGAGCCTATGCAGATCGTGCAGAACATATGGGCGATCCTGATTACTGGAAAGTGCCTACCAAAACCTTAATTAGTAATAGTTATGCGCAGGCAAGAATGAGCGATTATAAAGAAGGTATGGCCGGAAGCAGTAAAAATACAGTTGCTGGGCTTGCACATGAAAGTAAAGAAACCACACATTTAAGTGTGATTGATAAAGAAGGAAATATGGTGGCCATTACCACCACTTTAAATGATACTTATGGCAATAAAACCATTGTGGCGGGTGCAGGCTTTTTATTAAATAATGAAATGGACGACTTTAGCCTTAAACCAGGTGTACCTAATATGTATGGGGCATTGGGAGGAGAAGCCAATTCAATACAGCCAGGTAAAAGAATGTTAAGTTCTATGACACCTACCCTAGTCACTGTTAAAGGCAAGCCTTATATAAGTATTGGAACACCAGGCGGCACCACTATTCCGAACCAAGTGTATGAAGGACTGGTAAATATTATAGACCATAAAATGACCATCAAGCAAGCTATTGATGCTACAAGATTCCATCACCAATGGATTCCAGATCTAATTGCTTTAGAAGATGATTTCCCAGAAGATATCGAGAGAGGCCTGAAAAATATGGGTTACAAAACCATCAGAGATGGCCAATTTGGTAGAATGGATGGTATTCTTATTACAAACAATGGCAAAAGAATGGCGGCCGGAGATAAAAGAGGTGATGATAGCGTAGCTGGCTATTAATTTTTGTATTTTTACAAAAACCCCATCATTGTTAAATAAGAAATTTACCCTACTTAGAATTATTGCCGCAGCGGTAGTAGGTATATTCTTATTTACCTATCTGTTATTCTTATTGCCCTGGGTACAAAACACTGTGGCACATCGTATTGCCTCGTCTTTTAGCAAAACCATTGGAGCTCCAGTAGAATTGGGTCAAGTGCGTTTTTCCTTGTTCGATAAATTAGATGTTCAACATATACTTATTAGAGATGAAAATAAGGACACACTCCTTTATACCGAATCTTTAAAATTAAGATTAAGCGACTTATACTTCTCCAATAATACACCTATTATAAAATATGTTGGCTTAGTCAATACCAAATTGTATTTGCATCGTAAAACTGCGAAATGGAATTATCAATTTATTCTAGATCAACTCAATAAAACAGCAGACAGTAATCAAAAAAATACTCAATTTGATTTAAAGAAACTAGACATCTCTAATTTTCAATTTATTAGCGATGACCAGTGGGTGGGTAATAAAACTATTTTTTCTTCTAATAATATACTAGTTAATATAAAATCTATTAATGGGAAGGATATTAATATAGATCAGATTATTGCCAATAAGCCTTATTATCTTATTCAAAATAAAGAGGGGCTGAACCCTAGTAAAACGAGCGCTAAAGTCATTAAAAGAAAAAAAGGGGAACTCTATTTTAACAATAGTCATCTTCAAATTTTCGCAAACGAAATAAAAGTCATTAATGGAAAAATGTGGATTGAAAATGGATTCAATCAGCCTATTTCAAATTTTGATGTCGATCACATTAGAATGAAGGATATCAATGCCAATATTCGTAAGGTAAGTTTCATAGAGGATACTATTAAGGCCACTGTTAGCTTACGCGTAAAAGAGCAGTCGGGCTTTGAAATAAAAAAACTAAGCACGCAGTTTAGAATGACTCCTGAAATAATGGAGTTTAATCAATTTTTATTAAAAACCAATAATAGCACCATTGGTAGTTATTACGCCATGCAATACAAGGATTTAGTCAATGATTTTCCTTCTTATATTAATAAGGTAACTATGAAGGCGCATTTGACGAATGCCAATGTAGCCTTCGATGATATTGCCTATTTCGCCCCTGCCCTGCAGAACATTCACCAAAAGGTTAACACCAGCTTTCATTTTTTAGGAACTGTAGCTAATTTTGAAACAAAGGACTTTAAAGCATACTATAATAAGTCAACGCTTAGTGGAAACTTATCAATGATAGGCGTTTCTGATATGCGTAATACAGAGGTTAAATTTACGGGTGTAATTGCCAGTGCTAACTACAACGATATTGCTAATTGGATTCCTAGCTTACGCACTAAAACCGAGTTAAATGTAAATAGCTTAGGCCAAATGAACTTCAAAGGAGAATTAAATGGAAGTTTATACGACTTTATTACAAAGGGTCAAATTAGTACAGAATTAGGTGTTGCTAAAACAGAAATACGATTACAATTTCCGGAAAAGAAAGAGCCTAGCTATGAAGGTTTGCTTGAAACCAATCGTTTTAACATTGGTAAGTTTTTAAATAACGACTTAATTGGACTAGTTAATTTTAAAGGAAGTATTGCAGGCAGTTCTTTTAGCTTAGATAATATTAAAACCAATATTCAAGGCGATATCGACTCTATTGAGGTTAATAAATATATATACACTCATATAAGCACGAAAGGTATTTTACAAAAAAAGGCCTTTATTGGATTATTAGGTATTAAAGATAAGAATGTAAATTTTACGAGTAATCTGAATATTGACTTTAATCAAAGCAAACCCAAAATTGTTGCCGTTAGTGACTTAGATTATGCGAATTTAAAAGCTTTAAATATATCTAAAAATGATATACAACTTGCAGGCAAGCTAGACTTCAATTTTGAAGGAGATAGTATTGATAATTTCATTGGATATGCAAAATTTTACAAAGGAAATTTAAAAGGAGTAACCAGCAGTTTAGATTTTGATTCATTAACATTAGCATCTAGTATTCAAAATGGAATTAAAAAAATAACAGTATCCAGCGAAGATATAATGGCCTCCATTACAGGTAAGTTTAATATCATAAACTTACCTACCAGTGTGCAGTACTTTATGCAACGCTACTTCCCTACTTATATCAATGCGCCTAAGAACGCTCCATCGAATCAGGACTTTACCGTTAAAATTAAAACTAATTATTTCGAACCTTATTTAAGGTTATTTAAAAAAGAAATATCCGGATTTAATAATTTAACATTAGAGGGCAGTTTAAATTCTGCAAAACAAAATATTAGCTTAGTATCTAATATCCCATTTGCTAGTTGGGATAGTTACTTAATTAAAAATGGTAAAATTACCAGCACAGGCTCCAAGGATTCAGTACATGTCAATATTATAGCCGCTGCTATTAATATAACCGATAGTACACAATTTTTACAACCCAATATTAGTGTGCATAGCAGTAATGACCGCTCTATCTTTTCAGTTTTTGCTTTAAGCAAATCCGCATTAGAAGAAATTGCACTTAAGGGTATGATACAAACTTATAATGATGGTATTTCTATTAAATGGCAACCTTCCTATTTCATTTTAAACCAGAAAAAATGGAATATCAATAATTTAGGTGGCCTTCTCTTAAGAAAAAATAAGATTAATGCCTCTAATTTAACCATTACCCAAGGTATTCAGGAATTTGTATTTTCTAATGCTACTAGCACTAAAAATGGACTGCAACTTGAACTGAAAAATATTATCTTAGGCGATTTTACAAAAGTATTTTTCAGCTACCCTAAACTAGAAGGTATCACCAATGGTAAAATTCAATTTAAAAATATACTAACTGACTTTGAATTGGACGCCAATTTACAATTAGCACAATTTAGATTTAATGCCGACTCTATTGGGCTTGCCGATCTGCAATTGGGTTACCAATATTCAACCGGTAAAGTTCCTTTTAATTTAAATTGCCCAAATACCGAATATAATTTAGCGGCCATAGGTAGTTATGCTATAAAAAACGATACTAGCCCCTTGGATGCCATGCTGTATATGCGCCACACAAAATTTAGTTTGGTAGAACAATTTATTGGCGGTGTACTTACCCATTTAGAGGGAAAAGCAAATGGAGCCCTGCATTTTGGAGGCAGAATTGAAAACCCCTACTTACTTGGTTCCGCCACCTTAGATAAAGCTTCCTTTATAGTGGACTATACCAAAGTTCGCTATTTTATTGACAGCAGTACCATTGACTTCAATAACGAAGGCATTGATTTTGGAACAGTGCAACTAAGAGACAGTAAAAATAGAAAAGCAGTATTCAAAGGAAAAATACTGAATCAAGGCTTTAAGCATTTAGACTATGATATGGAAATGTCTAGTCCTAAAATTGAATTATTGAATACC
>JBEIIN010000009.1:0-18033 GCA_040380795.1 Sediminibacterium sp.
AAATCGATAAATCAACTGCTATGTTTCCTGGGCAATTTTTGAGTTAATCCAAATAATAAAAATCCAGATGCGAGTGTGATTAATCCAATAACTGAAAATATTCGTAATAACCAATTATTAATATTATCTCTGTTTTGATAATCCATGACATGAAGCATCCACAAAAAATCAAAAACTCTCCATCGATTATTTCGATAGGTTTGAACAGTACCTAATTCCGCAGATACATAAACGGTTGTATTTACATCACCATCAAAACTTACAGCAAATGCGGGTAGAGGTTTCTCCCTATACTCATGATGCCCATTTGTAGAATTGATATATTCAACCGATTTTAGATTTGATTTGACATTCAAACTATTTTTTGCAATTATTATTGCTTCGTTTTTGTTTATAGGAACTCTAATTTTATTATTTAATGTGTTAGCCAATACTGTTTTTATACGTTTCCCATTATTGAATGTTATTTGATAATGAGGAGTATCAAAAATGGTAGCAATTTGAACTGACTTTAAAAGATATACTGAGTCATTTTTACTAATCTCATTTAGAATAGCATTTAAACTTATTCCAAGTTTTTCTTTATTAATTGTTGTGGTTTCTTTTCTAATGTCCTCACCTCTAATATTCTTAATGTTGGTCCAACTGAAATATAATCCCCCAATTGTCCAAAATAAAAATTGTATACCTAAAAATAGACCTAAATAGCGATGACTTTTTCGAACAACTTTTTGCCATTTCCCTTTTGTCATAATATTTTAGTAGTTACTTGTTAATTAATCTTAATTTTTCTTTTTTGATCATAGGCAACATAACCATATCATACATTTCTTTCATCATATCAGCAACCAATGGATCTGTAGTTTTGGGAGTGCCAGCGATATAAGGCGGTTTTGGATTATATTCAAGATCAAGCATTATTGCTTCAGTATATTGTCTTCCCATTAAATCATCAATTATTGCTAACGACATGTCCATGCCCGCAGTAACGCCTGCAGAAGTCCAATATTTGCCATCTTTAACCCAGCGATCTTCTTTAAAATTTGCACCATACAAGGCAAGCATTTCATTAGCTCTATACCAATTTGTGGTTGCATTTTTATTTTTTAATAATCCAGTTGCTCCTAAAATCCATGCTCCAGTACAAACACTAGTTGTGTATTTAGATTTTTTATCAATTAACTTAATCCAGTTTAAAATTAAAGTATCCTTTGTTAATAATAATGTTTCTAAAGCCCCACCTGGAATAACTATAATGTCTAAATTATCTACTTCGCTAGTTGTTGTATCCACCTGAATACTTACACCTGAATTATTCTTAACTAATCCTCTGTTTTTTGCAATCAAAAAAGTTTTAGCACCACTCATTTGTTTCAAAATTTGAAAAGGACCCATTGCATCTAAATTATTAAACCCATCATATACCAAAACGCCAATTGTTTTAATGTCTGTTTTTGGTTTTTGTAAAATAATATTCATCATTTCCTGATGTCTATTAGCATTCTCAATATTCGTTTGTGCGTATGCATTTATATAACATACCATTATTAATGGCATGAAAAATTTATAAAATTTCATAAATTAAATTTTAGTAATAAAATTAAAAGACAGAGTGGAAGCTAAACTCCAGGAGGATGAAAAATAGAACTAATGTATTTTGAATTCAACGAACTCTTAAACGCGTAAAAATATTTACTTTTCTGAGTTCTGAATATTTCGATAGTTGGATAAAATGATTTAGAAGATAAAATTAATTCTTGCTGATTGAATTTTGGAGCAGGTGCATTTGTGTTTGATTCACCTTCTTGCTTTTTTATTTTCTTAAGCATTTGACACTTGCCATCACAATGCATCATTGGTTTAGCTTTGTTAACACATGCTTTTTTATATGATTCCAAGTTGACTAAATAATCAGCAAGTACAAGTGATCTTGAGAATGTATGCGCAATAAGGGAGCTGAATAATAATATGACTAAACTGTATTTCAATATGTGCAAAAATAACAATATACTCTAACATAAATATGTAATCCTAATCAGGTTCCAACAATTCCACCCCTTCACCGCCATTCATCCCTGTTTTCCCTCTAAAAACACAGAACCTGGCCAGAACTTGGCCAGAACTTATCCCAAACAAAAAGGGTCTACGCTTTTAACAGCATAAACCCTTGATAATGTTGCCTTTCGGCTGTGGGCCCACCAGGGCATGATCCTGGGACCCCCTGATTATGAGTCAGGTGCTCTAACCAACTGAGCTATAGGCCCGCATCTTTCGATGTAGGCGGCAAAAGTACTAATTTTTAACCTTTTTTAAAGGTATCTACCCTTTTTTTCTGCTATTTTTGCGGCATGAAGAAAGTTATTTTATCAGCAGTTTCTATTTTATTCTTTGGCATGTTTTTAAATGCCCAAAATGCAGCAACTACAGGGAGTAAAAAATTAGACCTTACAGGCCGCCCAGCCGATCATTTTATGTTCCAATTTGGTGCCGATACTTGGACAAATACACCCGACAGTGTTAATTTAGGGGGTGGTTTCAGCCGACATCTTAATATGTACTTTATGTACGACAAACCTTTTTCAACCAACCCAAAATATTCTGTTGCCTTTGGAGCTGGTTTAGGAACAAGCAATATTTTCTTCGATAACCTTACTTATGTTGATATAAAATCTACATCTAATACTTTACCCTTTAGTAAAATAGATGCAGCTTCGAATCATTTTTCTAAATTTAAAGTAACCACTGTTTATTTTGAAGCACCCGTAGAGTTAAGATATTTTAGCAATCCTGCGAATCCGGGTAAATCTTGGAAAGCCGCTGCAGGCTTTAAGTTGGGCACATTATTAAAGTCTTACTCTAAAGGTAAAAATATGGTAAGCAGTACGGGTAACTCTATTAATGGTAAGACATATATTCAAAAAGAACAAAACAAACGCTTCTTTAACTCAACCAGTATTGCTTTAACAGCAAGAGGGGGTTATGGTATATTTTCTGTAGACTTAGGCTATCAAGTAAACGGCGTTTTGCGCGATAGTTTTGGTCCAGTGATGAATAAGTTCTCTGTAGGTTTCACGATTAGTGGCTTATAGTAATTAATATAATATTTACTAAACCCTCTTTTACGGAGGGTTTTTTTATGGACCTAATGGATTAGCCTATCTTTGTAAAAACAAGTAAAGTTGATAGAGAAAAAGAAAATATTTAAGAAGGAAGAGAAGTCGGTACTAGTGAGTGTAATACAGAAAGATCAAACTGAAGCACAGGTAGATGAATACTTAGATGAATTAGCTTTTTTAGCTGAGACAGCGGGCGCAACCACTTTAAAATCTTTCAAGCAAAGACTACCGCATCCCGACTCTAGAACTTTTGTAGGCAAGGGTAAGTTAGAAGAAATAAAACAATACGTTGCGCAGAAAGATATTGACGTGGTTATTTTTGATGATGAATTATCGGGCTCTCAAATTACCAATATTGAAAAAGAAGTAAAGTGCAGGGTCATTGATAGAAGTGATTTAATCTTAGACATATTTGCAGCGCGTGCAAGAACCGCACAAGCTAAAGTACAAGTGGAGTTAGCGCAATACCAATATATATTACCTCGCTTAAAAGGTATGTGGACACACTTAGAAAGACAAGGTGCAGGTATTGGATCAAGGGGTCCGGGTGAAACTGAAATTGAGACCGACCGTCGTATAGTAAAAGATAAAATTTCTTTACTACGCAAACGCTTACTTGAAATTGATAAGCAAGCCTTCACACAAAGAAAAGAAAGAGGAGAGTTTATTCGTGTGGCCTTAGTGGGTTATACCAATGTGGGTAAGAGTACCATTATGAATTTAGTAAGTAAGAGCGAAGTGTTTGCTGAAAATAAATTATTCGCCACCCTTGATACCACAACGCGTAAAGTGGTTTTCGAGAACACGCCTTTTTTATTAAGTGACACTGTAGGATTTATTAGAAAGCTGCCGCATCATTTAGTAGAAAGTTTTAAAAGTACATTAGATGAAGTGAGAGAGGCCGATGTATTATTACATGTGGTAGATGTTTCTCATGCGCAGTATGAAGACCAGATAGGCGTGGTGAATAAAACCTTACAAGAATTAAAAGCCTTTGATAAACCTATCATTACTATTTTCAATAAAATGGATTTATACAAAGAAAAATATTTTGATGAGTGGATATCGGACGAAGTCAAACAAGACTTACTCATTGAATTAAAAGATAAGTGGAACGGCATTACGAATAACCAAGCTGTTTTTATTAGCGCTATTGAAAAACAAAATATTGAAGAATTAAGAACAGTTATTTTACATAAAGTAAGAGACATGTATCAAATAAGATTTCCTTATAAAACTGTTTATTATACCTAATGAGTAAGTTGGACTGGAAATTTATTACCGATGCGCCATTAAGCCTCAACTGGGCTGAAAATAATATGGTAGAATTGGAAGTAGAAGGCAAGCAATTTACCCTAGCAAAATGGAAGGAAGGATACTTAGCTTTTGCGAGTAAATGTCCGCATGCCAGTGGTCGCATGGCACAGGGATATATTAACCCTTTGGGTCAGGTGGTTTGTCCATTACATAGATATTGTTTTGATATGAAAAATGGCCGAAATACAAGCGGTGAGGGCTATTTCCTGAAAACCTACCCCATAGAGTTAAGAGAAGAAGGGCTTTTTATTGGTTTTCAGTCATTTTCTTTGTTTTAATGTTTTGTTCTTAACTAAAATTTATTATTTTTGCCACCCTTAAAAGGAACACTCCTCCTTAGCTCAGTTGGTTAGAGCACATCACTGTTAATGATGGGGTCCTCCGTTCAAGTCGGAGAGGGGGAGCAGAAAAGAAAAGCCTTGCATTTTGCAGGGCTTTTTTATTGGTTATTAGTGAGTTAGGTGGTTAAAGTATAGGGCTGTTTTAACCCATTTTAATATGTATTTATACGCTCACCCTTATTTGTCTATTTTTTCTTTGTAAATTTGGTTATGAAAGTTCAAGAAGTTAAATACATAACTGATTATAACATTAGTATCAAATTTGATGATGGTGTAAACGGAACTATTCAATTAAGCGATTTGGTTCAAAAGGGCATTTTCAAAGTACTTCAAGATAAAAGTGAATTCGCTAAGGTGTATACAAATGGATATTCAATTGCTTGGTCAAATGAACTTGAAATTGATGCCACTACTATTTATGTTGAATTAACAGGCAAATATTTTCGAGAAATTCTCAGTTAAAAATTGACCCATCCCACAAATTAGTTATGATTTTTTTTGTAAGAGGAGAATATTTTTTAATTTTGCTCTAAATCAAACGAACACAAAATGAACGCGCCTTTCAGCAAATATCTCTACATTGGTTTTTTATTATTAGGCTTATACCAAGCCATTTTCTCTAAAGATTATGTTCAAGCAGCAGCATCCTTAGGTATAGGATTGGCATTTGATCCATTCAATCCAGAACAAAAATGGAATGACAGACCCACTTGGCAAAAGGCGGTTATGATTATTCACCTTGCTTTAGTAGCTGCGATGTTCGGATTAGGCGTTGGATTGAATGATAAATAAACTTCCTACAAGTCACATGCTCAGAGGTCTTAAAATCTGGCGAAGCGGTATCCCTTTAACTTAAGTGTTTGTATTAGTTCGGGAAGTTTCTTATACAATTTATCTGTTCTTTTAGGATCTGTACCTACATGTATTAATAGATGAAAACCATTAAGTCCATTGGGGTTGTCTCTTTCAAATTTATATATACGAGATAGGATGGTATCTGCACTAAGGTAGTTTTGCATCTCGGGTGTTGTATAGTCGGCATTAGATGAAGTGCCCGGTGTAAAGTTTATTAGTTCAAAGCCCCATAATTGAATTTGTGCTGCTACTTCCTTATTGTACCATTCATAGGGAGGCATGAAAACATGGGTTTTATTTCTGCCAATACCTAATGCCGAAAGCGCGTCGAGGTTGTTCCATAAATCTTTTTTGATATCGTCAATAGGTATAAGCAAGCTATCTCTATTTTCCCAATCGCAATAGAGCAAATGTTTGTCAGAATGCGCACCTACATAATGTTTGTCGGCAAATATTTTTTTGGTAAGTGCTGAATGATTACCCACAAAATCTCCTGTTAAGAAAAAAGAGGCATTTGTTTTTTCTTTTGCAAGTGTTTCTAAAACAAAGGGAAGGCCCTCCATGAAATCATGTGCAGTAAAACAGAGGTAAATCGTCTTCTTATTGATATCACTTCTAATCCATGCACCCTCTTTTTCCTGAACACCATTTTTTATTTGTGCATGATTGGTGAAGAAGAAGAATAAAAAGGCGATTACTATTCCTACTTTTATCATCGTAGATTGTTTTTATTTTTTGCCTTCACTAAAAAGATAAGTCAACAATAAAAACAAATCGGCAGAACCATCCATGGTAGGCTCATTGGTGGAATAGTCAGCCCAATCATCCCAGTATGTAATATGTTTGGGTTGAAACATTTTATACTCATCTGGTTCACTTAATGAAATTTGTAGCATTCCCTCATGTATGGATGACCAAAGTGGTCCGTCCACTAAGCTGCCTTTGATAACTTCTTTTTTGATTCGCCAAAACGGCATATGTACGTCAACAGGGAAGTCGCCTTTTTCTGGAATACCCGTAATCATACTGGTTCCCCAAGGATTTAAACCCAACAACCAATTTACGTGGTCCTGCATCAAGCCACTATATTTTTGGTCACCAGTCATCTTTTCATATAGTATTGCCTGGGTGGAAACAGCAGCAGCAAAGTTGTTGGAACACCATACAAAGAGATGTCCTACACCGTAGTCATTTTGTTTTGCTTTGCTCAGAATCCTATCAAGGTTATGTGCATAATAGTCAACCATTTTCTTTTTAATACTATCTGTTCCAATTTCCCATAAAGCAAAATGACCCATGTTTACATAAGGATACATTTCATAATGATTGGTACTGTCTTTCTCCATCCAAGAATACTCGGCAATCAAGTTGGCGTAATGAATGGCATCATCCAAATACTTTTTTTCGCCAGTCGCTTTATATAATTCTGCTGCACCCCATTCCATATCATCGGCCCATGTGTTCTCATTGTATCGATAGGGAGCACCAAAGCTGTTCCCTTGTTGATAGCCTTCCTTGGCTTTACCAACTGCGTAAAGTTCTATTGCATCTTTAAGACATTGTAGTGCAAAAGATTCATCTTTAATATTGTTTTTCCAAATTCTATAACCCATGGCCATGGCCGCAGCTGATCTCCCTGCCAGATTAGCAACACCTGTGGCAGCACTTTTGTACTTACCTAGTCCTTGCGGTTTACCATCAGCAAAATAGGCGGGGCGTTCCTTGTTCGCACCAAATCCATAGTCAGCTGGGTCGTCATTGGGGAGTTTAAATCCAAGATGATCGCGGTCATCTGCCACCTGATGTATCAATTGATCTGGAGCGGGATGAAGACGGTGGATCCAGTCCAGTCCCCATTTAGCTTCGTCCAATATATCTGGTATTCCATTAGCTCCTTTTTGTCCCCATGCATTGTATTGATCTTTGAATGCTTTTTTATTCCATTCATATGCCTGCAACATTCTTGCCGTAGCATTCGATCCTGTAATTAGGTATTTGAGTTGGTCTCCTGCGTCATGCCATCCACCTCTTGCATCAACATAAGTTTTATCGGGCATATTGCCATAGAAAGATCTTCCGTCAAAAGGATGACATACAGCATCAATATAAGGATTGTATCCACAGCGTTGTGTCTGCATAAAGTTCACTACATCTTCAAACAATGCTGGGTAAGGTCCTATGTGGAATATTGTAGATTGAATCTTACCATCTGCAGATTGAATCTGGTAATCTCCTGCAGTGGTAACTGAAGAAAAGTCAAGGGTGTAGTTATAGGGAAAAGGATCCCAGGGCTGATTTTTTGATAAGGTGGTTTTGATGGGCGTCTTTGTATTAGATGGAACAGCATATATAAAAAACGCTACTCTTATCTTCTCTTTTGAAATAATAAGCGCTTTTTTGGGCGCTGAATTTGTGTACCCTACAAGGTTGACACGTATAAAGCTTGTGCTATCTTGAGCAATTGCTGATGTAACTACAAGGCAAAGAAAAAATGATAAAAAATGTTTCATGTTTTAAAGTTAGAGAATATCTGGAAGAAAGATAATGGTAACTGGAAAATTTTTGAACTAAGCAATAACTTAGTTATCTTTAGTTATATACATCACTAAAATAGTACGATTTTATGAAAAAAATTTTGTTTTATTTAGGCCTGCCAATATTTTTATTGTTGTTTACATCTTTATCAAGTATTGCGCAAAAGAAAGCTGTAATTGCATACTATGCAGGAAGCTTACAAAAACTAGATTCATTTGATGCACGCAATTTCACACATATTATTTATTGCTTTGGACACCTGCAAGGCGATCAATTAAAATTAAGAGGGGCAAACGATACCGCCATTATTCAAAAAATGGTATCAATGAAATCCCAAAACAAGGATTTAAAAGTATTATTGTCTTTGGGTGGATGGGGCGGATGTGAGCCTTGTTCGGACGTATTTAGTACTGCAGAAGGACGTGTTAATTTTTCAAAATCAATTAAATCCTTGACGGACTATTTTGGTACAGACGGTATTGACTTAGATTGGGAATACCCCGCTATTTCAGGATATCCGAATCATAAATTTACACCTGAGGATAAACCTAATTTTACTGAACTAGTAAAATCCTTGAGAAAGGAATTGGGTAAAAAGATGACCATCACTTTTGCTGCAGGAGGTTTTCAAAAATTTGCAAATGATGCAGTAAATTGGAGCGATATAATGCCCTATGTGGATTATGTTAATTTGATGACCTATGATTTGGTTGGCGGATATTCAACCACCACTGGACATCATTCTGCTTTATTTAGTACATCCAAACAAAAAGAGTCGGCAGATAATTGTATTCAATATTTATTATCATTAGGTGTACCTGCAAAAAAATTAATTATAGGTGCTGCATTTTATGCCAGAACTTGGGAGGGGGTAATTGATCAAAATAATGGTTTATATCAAACTGGAAAATTTAAACACTTCATTGGCTACAATGAGTTTCCTAATCGCATTTCTGAAAATACTGGATATAAGTTTTATTGGGACAATGAAGCGCAAGCGCCTTATGCCTATAATGCAACTGAAAAAAGCTATGCTACTTTTGATGACAAAGAATCCATAAAAGCAAAATCAAATTATGTTCTAAAACATAAGTTGGGAGGTATTATGTTTTGGCAACTATCGCATGACTATTCAAAAAATGGTTTGGTAGAAACTATTAATACAACATTTAAAAAATAGGATACTCAAAAGAAGAAATACTTTTAGTTTATAATGCTAGTTTCATCATTATATCGGTCTGCTCGTCATTGCCTAGTTTGAAAATATGGGTATCAAATGGAACAAACCCGTTTTTCTTATAAAACTGAAGCGCTTTATGGTTTTGCTCCCATACGCCTAGCCATACATAGTTCACTTTCATTTCTGTAGCAATCGCAATGGCCTTCTCGAATAGCGCTTGGCCTATTTTTTTGCCATGAAAATCTTGCAGCACATATATTCTTTCAATTTCAAGCGCCTTATTGTCTTTTACTTCTGTTTGAGCATCGCCAAAATTAATTTTTAAATATCCAATTACTTTTTCATCTTCTTCTGCAAAATAAAAAGAAGAATGAGGGTTAGTTATTTCAGCACTTAGTTTTTCATTTGAAAAGCTTTCTTCTAAGTATTTATCTAAATCCTCTTTTGTATTATGTTCAGTAAAAGTTTCAGCAAAAGTTTCCTTTCCAATTTTTTGTAATTGGGTAAGGTTCAATATGCTTATTTGTTTAATTACAATATTCATCAGTTTTTCATTTACTCATATAAGTGCTTACAGCTTAATGCATATAAATAAAATAGTTATTTAAATTGAAATAATAATGGAACTAAAAAAGTAATTAAACCAGACCATATTGCATATACAGGCAGGTAGCCTGCAATAGATTCTTCTATTTCTTCAATGGAACCGTTTTTAAAACTGGTTAAAAATAATTTATAGGATACCAGCACTAAATTTATAAATATTAATAGGTTGCCTCCTAAAACAGCTATTCTATTAGCAGAAAAACCA
The DNA here is from genome assembly GCA_040380795.1 of Sediminibacterium sp. Taxonomy (GTDB): domain Bacteria; phylum Bacteroidota; class Bacteroidia; order Chitinophagales; family Chitinophagaceae; genus Sediminibacterium. The sequence goes on from JBEIIN010000009.1 coordinate 10,156, forward strand.
AATTCATTAATGCGATAAATAATTGCAGATAGGGCTATAGCGTTCACTATAATAGTTAATGCAGATAATCCAAATAATATCAGAAGGCTAAATTTATTTTTATTAGCCTTCCCAGCTTCTGCAATACTAAAAAGAATTAATGCCATCACCCCTATTAATAATACATTAAACAATAAAAGTAAGTTTCGGTCCTGATAGGGGTATTTTTTAGTGTATACCATGGCCGATAAATATATAAACAAATTAATAAATACTAAAGGCGCAAATATTTTGGCAATAATAGGAGAGACCTTATTAATTAATTGAGCATTAGTTTGCATTAAATAAGTAGCTACTATAGGAATGGCGGCTATACCCCAAATCATAATATTTTGAAAGTAAAAAATTTCAATATTTATACCTATTAAATCAAATAAGTTTACAGTGATAGCAGAGAATATAATGGTAGATAATATTAAAATTCCTGACATTACCAGTAGGTCGCCATTGTAACGCAAAAAGCTAATTCTACTTTGACTACTTTTTATATGTTCTCCCAAAAAAGAATACCCAAGTATTGTCCATAAAAATATGGGCAAATGTATATAGGCAAGCATTATGCTACTACTTTCTTTATTGGTTGGAAGTAGATTAATATAAACAGCCGCTATTATAAAAGCCAATAGAGGAAACAAATATTGTTTGAATGCTAATTTTTGTTTCCAAATAAAATAAGCACTTAGTAAAGGAAATACAATAAATGAAATATTTTTGAATAAATACTTTTCGTTATCAATGCCTGTGATATTGGGTATACTAGCAATAAGCCCCGCTAATAAAGCAAATACTATAACTATTAAGAGTTCAGTTTTAGAGCCCCAAGAAGGTTTTGCTGCTTCGTAGTTTAGTCTTTCATTCCAGAAGGCCAGACTAGCATTGTCTTGATGCCCAGGATAGATTTGGTTAAACTCTTTTTTAAAACTTGATGCATCTTCCCTGTATAACTTTTCAAGCTGCCTGGGGTTATCTAAATTATTGAGTATATCGGATTTCATTATAGTATTATTTAGGGAGTATCTTCATGCTTTCAAAGTGAAATTAATTCATTTATTTCGTAATAATGGAGGGGCATTCATTTAAATTATATGAGATGGGATAGTTTAGGTAATTATCTCCTTAATTCATATCTTTAAGAAATTAAAAAAAACTCTAAAAATTATGAAAAAATTATTATCAGTTATTTTTCTTTCTACTATGTTATTTGCATGTAATAACGAAACTGCTAATAATAATGAAGCTGCAAAAAAAGAGCAACTTGAAAATGAAAATGTAAAATTTTACGACAATGTATGGGAAGTGGTCGTTAACCAAGGCAATGTAAACTATTTAGACACAGCCTATGCTCCTGATGTAGTTTTACATACTGTTCCTGAAATTAAAGGAAAAGATAGTGTAAAAGCATACTATGCTAATTATGTTACAGGATTCAGCAATAGAGAATTTATTATAAAAGAAATATTTGGTAAAGGTAATAAAGTAGTGAAGTACTGGCAGTTTAAAGGTACACATACAGGTCCTTTCTTTGGTATACCTGCTACTGGTAAAACAGTGGATGTAATTGGATGTACTATTGCAACAGTAGTAGATGGAAAAATTACTGAAGAGCAAGACTTCTTCGATAACTATGCTTTCTTACAACAAATAGGCATTTTAAAATAATTGTATTTAGGTATAATATTTAAAGGCTCCGATTTTATCGGGGCCTTTTTTATTACTTCTATTGAGTAACAAAATATGTAAAATGTAAATATTAAATTACCATTTTTGAGTTAATAATTGGCAAGGGTTTTAGCTTACTTTGAAAAAGAAGAACAAAGCGCTCAATATTAGTCGTACCTTCGTTACATTATTAAAATAGTGTATTTTGAAGTTTATCGATTTAGGATTGGATCAGCGTATTTTGGATGGCATTGACGCGATGGGCTATGAGACGGCCACCCCTGTTCAGCAACAAGTAATGGTTCCCATTTTAGAAGGCAAGGACATCATCGCAGCAGCTCAAACGGGCACTGGTAAAACAGCTGCATTTTTATTACCCTTATTACACAGACTACTTACTTCAGCGCATACAGCAGGAGATATTAATGCATTAATTATTGTCCCAACTAGAGAATTAGCCATACAAATTGCAGAGAGTATTGAAGGCTTATCTTATTTCACTGATGTGAGTTCAATTGCAGTATATGGAGGTGGAGATGGAAGCTCATTCGTGGCAGAAAAAAAAGCATTGACTAGTGGGGTGGATATTGTGGTTTGCACACCGGGTAGAATGATAGCACATTTAAATATGGGCTATGTAAAATTGAAAGGACTTAAGTATTTAGTATTAGATGAGGCAGATAGAATGCTAGACATGGGATTCTCGGATGATATTGCAAAAATTATTACTTTTTTACCAGCGCAAAGACAAAACTTATTATTCTCGGCCACTATGCCGGCGAAGATGAGAGTGCTTGCCAAGAAAATTTTAGTTAACCCTGTTGAAATTAATATTGCGATATCCAAACCACCAGAGCAAATTATACAAAAAGCGTTCATAGTATATGATACACAAAAAGTACCTGTTATTATTGATATGCTGAGTTCGAAAAGGTATTCTAAAGTAATTGTCTTTTGTTCTAAGAAATCAAATGTGAAACAACTGACTTCTAAATTAGTACATGCTAAATTATCCGCAGCAGAAATACATTCTGATTTAGATCAAAAAAGTAGAGAGCAATATTTGCAAGACTTTAGAAATCAAAAAACAAATATTTTAGTGGCTACCGATATTTTAAGTAGAGGAATAGATATTGACGATATTGATTTGGTCATTAATTATGATGTACCCAATGATGGCGAAGATTATATTCACAGAATTGGAAGAACCGCTAGGGCAGCTACTTCTGGGACAGCCTTTACTTTAGTGGGAGAAAAAGAACAGGGAAAGTTTGCAGAAATTGAAGAACTATTAGGCGTGCCTGTTTTAAAAGGAGTAGTACCTGAAATGTTTGGCCCCACCCCAGCGTATGCTCCCAAGCAACAAAGAGGCAATAAGTTTACAAGAAGAAGATAACTGTATAAAAAACAGTAATACTTGTTTTAATAACAGTTAATAAAAAATTATGAAATCAACCATCTCGGTTAAACTACAAGAAAGATGCGATAGTTTGTGTGAACTATGTAGTACCGAAAAAGCAACTGCCGCTTATGCAGTAAGTCCCAAAGACAATGATAAGATAGAAAATGAAGTAGCTATTTGCGAGAACTGTTATTCTTTAATAGAAAGTAATGCATCAGGTAATCATTGGCAATGTTTAGCGGGAAGTATTTGGAATACAGAGCCTAGTGTTCAAGCTTTAAGCTATCGAATTCTATATAGCTTAAAAGAAAACGAATGGGCGAATGAAATTTTAATATCGGTTGAATTAGATGAAACAGTAGTTACCTGGGCCTTAAGCGCTTTTCAAAAAGCAGCGCTTCATGTTGATAGCAACGGAACAGAACTTCTAAATGGCGATACCATTGTTCTAACGCAGGGCTTAAATGTAAAGGGTGTGAATTTTATGGCTCCTAAGGGAACCATTGTAAAGAAAATACATTTAGTAGCAGACAACCATGAACAAATTGAAGGCAAGGTGAATGAACAAACTATTGTAATTCTTACAAAGTTTGTAAGAAAACAAGGCTAGCAAATGTAATCAGCTAGTTCTAATCAACTACCTCTAGAACCACCCGTTTTAATAGGCTTCTTGGTTGTACCTGTAGACTTAGTATTAGCCTTTGCTATAAATTGTGAACTACCCCCTTGAAAAGTGGTTTTAGTTCCAGTGGCAGCTTTTTTATCAGCTACTTTCTTGTTAATATGAAATCCCATAATTGATTAATTATACTATAAAAGTAATTAAATTTTACTAATTGGCCATTAATTTATACTTAGCTATTTCTGCGCTATTTCTTTGTTTTCTCAATTCTATTTAAGATTCAGTCTTTACATAATGAATATTACGCTCTTCTAAGTAGTTTATCATATACTGAAAACATTTTTCATGCTTACCTACTAGCTCTGGAGGGAAAACACCTTTTTCTGTAAATAAATTTTCCATGAGCATATTTAATGCTGCGGTACAAGTATATCCAGTGGTTCTACTCATGCTGCTAATTTCAGTAATTGGATCATACTCGTCATACAGTTCATAATGAATAGTTTTGCCTTCCCCTTTAATTTCAATAGTCATTAAAGTAAATTCGGCTTCAGTTGCACCTAATTTCCATTGATCAAATAATAAGGCTGAAGTAAAACCTAAAGGAGATATAGATTGTCCTTTGTATTGAATAGCTTCTGTATTTAAAAATCCCGCTTTAATTAAACTCTTCATTAAATCGATATGCCCTGGGTATCTTAAAGTCTTTTCTTTCATATTAGGAATATGACCCATGGTAAATAAAATACTTCTAAGACCGTCGGTATTAAAGGATTCCAGTGTACCTACTTTATTAAAGTCAATATATTCTGCATCACTTAATGCAGGCTTAGTTACAATGCAGCTATTTTCAACATAACGCGCAGGTCTTGTATACTCTTCTAAAACGTCAATAGGAGAAAAAGGAGCTTTGTATTCAAAAGGTTGCGTTCTTTTTTTAGGAAGTCCACCTACCATACATTCAAAACTATCAATTTTCATTTTTGCATTATGGTAACCTAATATTAAATTACTCATACCTGGTGCAACGCCACAGTCAACAATGGCAGTCACATTATTTTTCTTAGCTAATTCAGTTAGTTGCAAAGCATCTTCTGGAAAAAAAGAAATATCTACTACATTTTTTTTAGCGTTGATAACCGCTTCTAAAGTTTTATAACCCATAAACCCAGGAACGGCTGTAATCACATAATCAAATTTTGCAAGTAGGGTCGCATAATTTGCATAATCACTCAAGTCGGCTTGAATGGTAGTAATACTTTTATTTTTATTGGAAAGTATTTGAAGCGATTCTTTACTTAAGTCAAAAGAACTTACTTGAAATTTTTTAGAAAGGTCAATGGCCATGGCTCTTCCTACCATACCGGCGCCTAAAATTGCTATTTGCATATAAACTTAGTTTGAACTGCAAGTTAATCTAAAGACACTAAATCACCACCGAGGAGCAGAAAAATATTTCTTTATTATCTATTAAGATTGGGCTTATTGACGGACAGCTTACAGCTTATTAATCATATGTCCTAGTATGTCTTTAAAAGAAAAGCCTTCCGTTAATTTTTCTTTATTCAACTTTTTATTTTCTACTAGGGCCCATAAAATAAATTCTTTCATAAAGTAGGCGTCTTCCTTACTAGTATCAGGAGCGTATTTTTTTAATAGTGCGTCTAATGGCTTCACATCATCTAATACTTTTTTGTATTGTTTCTCATCAAAGTCTTCATATAATTCAAAACCACCTTCTGCTATAAACCAATCTAGTAAGTCTGAATAAGCATTTTTTTCATTTTGCTTTTCTAGCTTACTAATTTTTGGGAATTGAAATTTAAATAAAGTACTAATGGCTTTTTCTATTAAAAGATTAGCAATTACCTCAGCCCCTTCTTGCTCTCCTTCATATACAAGCTCTACTTTTCCTGTAATGGCGGGTATAATACCCATAAAATCGGATAAGCGCACAGCCGTTTTAGTGAGTCCATTTTTTAAGGCTCTTCTTTCTGCAGTACTCATTAAATTTTCCATAGCAGAAATAGTCATTCTCGCACTTACACCACTTTTAGCATCGATGTATTCACTGGCTCTTGCTTCAAAACTAATTTGCTCTATAATGTCTTTGGCTAAATTAGGAACATATACCAGCTCCGATTGTACTGCATTTATTTTAGCTTCTTGTTCTGTAATTTTTTTAGCAACTGCAATATTTTTTGGATAATGCGTTAAAATTTGCGAACCAATTCTGTCTTTCAAAGGCGTTACAATACTTCCTCTATTGGTATAATCTTCTGGGTTAGCGGTGAAAATAAATTGAATATCTAAATTCATTCTCAATTTAAAACCTCTAATTTGTATATCGCCTTCTTGAAGTATATTAAATAATGCCACTTGAATTCTGGCTTGTAAATCGGGAAGTTCATTAATGACAAATATGCTTCTATTGGCTCTTGGGGATCATACCAAAATGTATCACACGCTCATCGGCATAGGATAATTTTAAATTCGCAGCCTTTATAGGGTCCACATCTCCAATGATATCTGCAATGGTCACATCGGGTGTAGCTAATTTTTCAAAGAACCTTTCGTTACGGTGCAGCCATTCAATAGGAGTGGTGTCGCCTTTGGCTGCAATTAAATCCTTGGCGAATCTTGAAATAGGGGCTAAGGGGTCGTCGTTAATTTCAGAGCCGGCTACAAAAGGGATATACTCGTCTAGTAATTGTATCATTAACCTAGCCAATTTTGTTTTGGCCTGACCTCTTAAACCTAATAAATTAATATTATGCTTTGATAAAATGGCTCTTTCAATTTCAGGAATAACGGTTTCTTCAAAACCATGTATACCTTCAAAAGCAGGAACCCCTTCTTTTATTTTAAGAATTAAATTATCTCTTAATTCATCTTTGATACTTTTAGTTTGGTAACCTTGTTTTTTTAAATCACCAAGGGTTTTTATTTTGTCAATTTTCATATAAATATGTTTGTGCTAATTATTTAAGTTTCTTTTTTCTATTGGTTTCGTAATCTTCAAATATCATTTCTCCTAAACCTTTTAAGCCTGTGTAAAAAGCTTTCCCTTGATTCGCTTCAGTAAACTCATTTACAAACCTTTGTAAATAAGGGTCCTGTGCAATCATAAAAGTGGTAATAGGAATATGTAATTTTCTAGCCATCTTCGCTTGGCTATAACATTTATCTACAATGTATTGGTCTAGGCCATTGCTATTCATATAATAATTACCATCTGGCTCTTTAATACAGCTTGGCTTGCCATCGGTAATCATGAATATTTGTTTATTGGTATTTCTTTTTCTTCTTAAAATATCCATGGCTAACTGCAAACCCGCCACTGTATTGGTATGGTAGGGGCCTACTTTTAAATAAGGCAGTTCTTGAATGCTAATGGTCCAGGCATCGTCTCCGAATACAAGAATATCAATGGTGTCTTTAGGATAACGCGTGGTAATTAATTCTGCTAATGCCATCGCCACTTTTTTAGCAGGGGTGATTCTGTCTTCTCCATATAAAATCATGCTATGACTAATGTCAATCATAAGCACGGTACTCATTTGAGATTTTTGTTCTGTCTGTTCTACTACTAAATCGTTCTCTGTTAAATTAAATGCATCAATGCCATGATTAATTTGTGCATTTTTAATACTCTCTGTTAAAGAAATATTTTCAATATTGTCTCCAAAATTAAATTCTTTGAACTCTCCATTTTTTTCATCGCCCTGGCCCAAGGTTTTTGTTTTATGATTGCCCTTACCCGCATTTTGTAAATTGCCGAAAATATTATTCAGTGCAGTTTGTCGAATGGCCCTTTCTGTTTTAGCGGTTATTTTTGTTTCTCCCTCTCCACCACCATCTTTAATTTCTTGTTTGATATAACCTTTCTTTTTAAGGTCTTCAATAAAATCGTCAATGGTATACTTCTCGTCTGTTAATTTATATTCCACGTCTAATTCACGCATCCAGCTAATGGCTTCGTCAAAGTCGCCAGAAGTATGCACTATCAATTCTTTGAATATTTCAAATAATTTATCAAAGGGCGATTGATCTGGAGCTTCGTATGTTTTAAACTGAAATCCTTTCATTTTTTACGAATTAGGCGGGTGTAAATTTACTTGTAAAAACTGAGTTTTAAGCAATTTGTTTAAGCTAG
>JBEIIN010000010.1:0-17656 GCA_040380795.1 Sediminibacterium sp.
ACAGTAATGCCTGCTTTTATTAATCTTTCATTTAGTTCTTGTTCAAGCATCTCAATTACTTTTTTACCACCATCACGCAATGTTATTTGGGCATGTTCATCTTCAATATTATCATAAGGGTAGCTTGTTGCTAGATGACGAACAGCGGCTTCGCTTTGGTTTTTCATGTATTCATTAAAATTAGTAACATCAAAAACTGCTTTATAGGTATCACTTATTTCATATAGTATAACAGCCGCAATTTCAATAGGGTTACCCAACTTATCGTTTACTTTTAATTTAGTACTCTCCACGCTTTGAGAGCGAAGGGAGACTTTCAATTTTGAATAAAAAGGGTTCACAAACTGCAATCCATTTTCCCTTACTGTTCCTACATATTTACCAAAGAAGGTAAGTACAATACTATAGTTTGGCTCCACCACCATTAATCCCTTAATTAATAAAACAGCGAAAAGAATAAATAAAACGCCAAAGAAAATTACGCCTCCGCTTGGAGTTGCGTTTTGTGCTGTACTAATAATTCCAAATAAGCCTGTAATAAAAGACATAAGTGCTATTAAAGCTGCTTTATAGCCGTTTAATGGGTTTATTAATTTTTCCATAGTATTATATTGATATTAAAATGATATCATAAAGCTAAATAAAAATTTCTAAAGAACAAAAATTATTTTTTCCTTAGTTTAGACCTTAAATATTGGTGATATAGCATTAACCAGGTAAATGAAATCAGTTTGCAATTCTATCGCAACCTATCAGCACTTTTCACTTTTCGTTCGTCTTTGTAAATATTCACTATTGCCATTATTTGTAAAACGGGTATGATGAATAATGCAAGAGAAGGTAAAGTGAAGCCGCCGCCTGGGTTGGCTAATACTATTTTGTAAACGAAGTACCCAATAAGTACCGATAATAAAAAGTTGACAAGTACTACTTTAAGTTGCAACATACGGTTGCCGTATAAAAAGATAGTGATAAAAGAAAGGCAAGCACTAAATGCCAAAGAGATAAGTGTGCTGTACTGAGCGCTACCATTAATTTCTAAAGCAAAGGGAGTAGGCGTATAATAAAAAGGGAAACGCAAAGCAGAAAAGGCTGCAGCGCTGGCAAGTAAAAGCCAAATGGTTTGTATTCTTTGTATCATAGTATAAAGTTAATCTATTTCAAATAAAAAAACCTCCGGGTAAGGGAGGTTTTAGGTATAATTTAAATCGCGCTAAGGCTAGTAAGCGTAATTTGTTTTTTTATGATTAAACTCATTCAATTCAAATACTAATCCTATCCTAATTCTGGATACAAAACAAATTGCTCCATAAACTTGTTTACTTCTTTTTTAGTTTCTGCTAAAACTGTTTCATTGTCTGCATTCATTAAAGCTTTGTCAATAGATTCTACTACAAAAGGAATATGTGTTTCAGTCATACCGCGTGTAGTAATAGCAGCCACACCAAAACGAATACCTGAAGTAACAAAGGCCGATTTATCATCGTAAGGCACCATGTTTTTATTGGCAGTAATATCGGCATGTCCTAAAACCTGTTCCGCTTTTTTACCACTAATATTTTTATTGCGTAAATCTATTAGCATTAAATGATTATCGGTACCACCACTAATAATTTCATATCCTTTTGCAGCAAAGGCAGCAGCCATAGTTTTCGCATTGGTTTGTACTTGCTTTTGATACACCATAAATTCATCAGATAAAATTTCACCAAAGGCAATGGCTTTAGCAGCAATGACGTGCTCTAATGGACCACCTTGTGTACCTGGAAACACCGCCATATCAATTACGTTGGACCATAATCTTAAATTCCCCTTCATGTCTTTTAAACCTAATGTGTTCTCACCGTCTTTCGCCATCATAATAACGCCACCACGTGGTCCGCGTAAAGTTTTATGTGTAGTAGAAGTAACGAAATGACAATGATTAAATGGAGAGCTTAATAAACCTTTTGCAATTAATCCTGCAGGATGTGCAATATCGGCAAGTACAAAAGCGCCTACTTCGTCTGCTACTTTTCTAATGCGTGCGTAATCAATATCTCTACTATAAGCACTAGCACCACAAATAATTAATTTAGGCTTATGTGTTCTTGCTTGGCTTTCTAACATTTCATAATCAATCAACCCGGTTTCTTTAACCACACCATAAAAATGAGGCTTATAAGTTTTACCAGAAAAGTTCACCGCACTACCATGCGTTAAGTGACCACCCATGCTTAAGTCCAAACCTAAAATAGCATCACCTGGTTGTAAGATGGCAAGCATAAGTGCTGCATTGGCTTGGGCACCACTATGGGGTTGCACATTCGCGTATTCCAAACCAAAAACTTCTTTAAGTCTATCAATGGCTAATGTCTCAGTTTTATCTACAATTTCACAACCACCGTAATAACGACGGCCTGGATAACCTTCTGCGTATTTATTAGTCATTACACCACCCATGGCTTGCATAACTTGTAAGCTGGTAAAATTTTCAGAAGCGATTAATTCAATGCCTCTTCTTTGGCGTGCTAATTCTTGGTTGATGATGTCAAAAACAAGGGTATCTCTTTGCATGGCTCTATTTTTAGGGTTCTATTTTGCAAAAATAAATCATTAATGAGCCTAGTCAAAGTCCAAGTTTCAACAGTTGGCCGCCTAATATCCACATTTTCAAGCGCTTTGCTTAAAATTGACCAATTGAGGCCCCAATTTGTACCATTACTAACAGTTATTTGCTACTTTTATCTCCCCCTAAAAAGTAAACTATGAAGGCCATTATCCCCGTTGCTGGAGCAGGCGCAAAACTCCGCCCTCATACCTATACACAGCCCAAGGCGCTGATACCTATTGCAGGTAAAACCATACTTAGTTTTATTGTAGATCAGCTAAAAGAAGCGGGCATCACAGAATTTATTTTTATTGTAGGTTATTTAGGTGAAAAAATTCAGGACTATGTAAATACAACCTATCCGAATTTAACCACTCATTTTGTGTATCAGAATGATAGACTAGGAACTGCGCATGCTATTGAATTAACAAAAGCCATTGTGGGTAATGATGAAGTATTTATTTCATTAGGCGATACTATTTGTGAATTTGATATTAAGGAAATAATGGACAGCCCTTTTAGTATGTTGGGTGTAAAAAAAGTAGATGATCCAAGACAGTTTGGTGTAGTGGAAATGAATGAAGACTATTTGGTAGAACATGCGGTAGAAAAACCAGCCATTCCAAAATCGAATAATGCATTAGTAGGTTTATATAAAATAAAAGAGTCGGCTTTACTATTTGAATGCTTTCAACAATTATTTACCGATGATATAAAGTCGAATGGAGAATACAATTTAACCGATGCGATTGACTGCATGATAAAAAAAGGGGTTCAGTTCAAAGGTTTTAAGGTGAAGCATTGGTATGATTGTGGCAAGAAAGAAAATTTATTAGAAGCCAATGCGGTACTGCTTAATAAAACAGGGGGTTTGGTGGTAACGCCAGAAACCTATCCTAATAGTATAATTATAGCACCTGTAAGTATAGCAGAAGGTTGCGTGATTGAGAATTCCATTATTGGTCCCCATGTAACTATTGGAAATAATACTACTATTAAAAGTTCTGTGGTGAAGGAAAGTATTATTGGATCTTACACTACTTTGGACGAAGTGGTTTTAGATAATTCATTAATTGGAAGTGATGCGGCCGTGAAAGGCTTAAGCCGTACATTGAATATTGGAGATAATACGGAGATAGATTTCGGATAAAGAACTATATAGTTGTTACAACAGTAAAAATAATAGTTAATAAAAAAAATAGGGAGTTACTAATTTCTTTTTTGGTACTAAACTTTCTTTATGCTTTTCGAAAATAGAATTACAGAATTATTTAAAATTGACTTACCCATTATTCAAGCAGGAATGGTTTGGGCTAGTGGTTGGGAATTAGCCAGTGCAGTGAGTAATGCAGGTGGTTTAGGTATTATTGGGGCGGGCAGTATGTATCCAGAAGTTTTAAGAACCCATATTCAAAAAACAAAGGCAGCCACCAGTAAGCCATATGCTGTGAACCTACCCATGTTGTATCCCGACTTGCAAGCCCATATAAATATTATTATAGAAGAGAAAGTACCCATTGTATTTACAAGTGCAGGTAATCCTAAAACTTGGACAGCTGTGTTAAAAGCTGCTGGATGTATTGTAGTGCATGTAGTAAGTAGTGCACAGTTTGCATTAAAGGCAGAAGCAGCAGGCTGCGATGCATTGGTAGCAGAAGGCTTTGAGGCAGGTGGTCATAATGGAAGAGAAGAAACTACCACCATGGTTTTAATACCGATGGTGCATAAGGCTGTAAAAATTCCAGTGATTGCCGCAGGAGGTATTGCCAATGGAGCTCAAATGTTAGCAGCTTTTGCGCTGGGTGCAGAGGCAGTGCAAATAGGTTCAAGATTTGTTTGTAGTAAGGAAGCTTCAGCGCATATACATTTTAAAAATGCTATTATTGAATCAAAGGAAGGGGCTACTGAATTAGGATTAAAGTCATTAGCGCCGGTTCGCTTTTTAAAAAATAAATTCGCTAATGAAATTTTAGCTTTTGAAAAACAAGGAGCTAGTAAAGAAGCCTTGGCAGAAAGGTTGGGAAAAGGAAGAGCGAAGAGGGGAATGTTTGAAGGCGATATGGAAAATGGAGAATTAGAAATAGGACAAGTCACTGCCATGATAGATAGTATACAACCAGCTGCTGAAATTGTGCATGAAATTTGGAAAGATTTTCAAGCAGGTGTGGAGCATTTAAAATCTCTTCCATTCAGTAGATCTTTTTAAGTAGGTCTTTTTAGGGTTGATCTTTTAAGAAGAAAATTGTAGAGTAAATCTCTTTCAGTAAAAATTTTAAACTAATACTTAAGCGTCCTTGTGTATAGTAAATGAATTTCCTTGTGCAACACAGGTCATGACCAAGTCATTAATACAAACATGTTTAGGTAAATTGGCTACATACCATGCGGTATCGGCAATGTCTTCTGCTTTTAAAGGTTCGTAACCAGCATATACTGCAGCCGCTTTAGCAGCATCTCCTTTAAATCTTACTAAAGAAAAATCGGTGTCTACTGCACCTGGGTGGATAGCAGTTACTTTTATTTTGTATTGTAATAAATCAATTCTTTGTGCCTTGCTAATAGCATCTACTGCATGTTTGGAAGCACAGTACACATTACCATCCTTGTATACTTCTTTACCTGCAGTGCTACCAATATTAATAATATGCCCTTGGTTTTTTATTAAATAAGGAAGGGTTGCTTTGGAAGTATATAATAATCCTTTGACATTGGTATCAATCATAGTTTCCCAGTCTTCAATGTTTGCATTTTCAAAAGAGTCTCTTCCTAAGGCTAGGCCTGCATTGTTCACTAGTAAATCAATAGCCTGCCATTCAGTAGGTAAGCCACCAATTTGTTGAAATACAGCTTCTTTGTTTTGTACATCAAAAATTAAAGACAAAGTTTTTACTTTAAATTTTTGTTCAATGGCAGTAGCCACCGCTTCTAGTTTTTCTTTTCTGCGTGCTGTTAAAATTAAGTTCCATCCACCGGCTGCAAATTTTTCTGCAATGGCCTTTCCAAAACCCGAGCTAGCACCTGTAATGAGTATTATTTTTGACATAGAGTAATTTTTAAGGAGTGAAACTTTTTAAATGAGTTGCAGTTATTATAATCAGTTAGATTTTTTAAGATATTATTTTTTGAATAGTGCATTGATGCGTCCTTTTTCTACCAAGCGGTAATTAAGTAGGGCTGCAATGGCTATTAAGGTCCATACTTCTATAGAAAAATGTTGAGGAAGCCAGTAGCTTGTTAAAACTAAGCCTACAATAGATGCAAAAAATACTAATCCAATTTGTCCGATGGCTTTTGAGCGAATAAAGTAAAAAACAAGGGTGATAAGATATAAAGGATGCATCCACATTAAATTATAATTCTGGAAACAGGCAGTATGTTTTGAAATTAAACTCATGTATACCATTAAACTACCTCCTGCAGTAAATGAAACTAAAAGTAAAATATCTAAGACTTTAGCGATGCGCTGTGAAATAAGGCTATTCCATTTGGAGCAGAATGCGTAAAATAATAATAAAGCTATTAAAATATATATAGGACTATTACTACTTACTGGCTTTTCGCTAGCATAGGTTAAAATATTTTCCTTAGCTACTAGGCGTCCAGTAGTGGTAATTTGCTCATGCAATAAAAACGGTAAAAAAGCAGCTTGAAAATTACTTGGTTTTTGATCTGAATAAGCACCTAATAATAAATCTATGCCTAAGCCAATCCAAGGCAGGCCTTGTTTATAAGGGGCACTTACTAGTTCCGAACGGTATGATGTTATTGGAAGAGCATTTGGCTGAAAGCTGCTATTTTTAAATAGGCCATCTTTTACACGGGTAGTGCAGTTGTCGGAAATAAAATTGTATAAATAAAAACGGTTATCGCCTATCATATTTACTTGAAGGGCTGTATACCATTTTATTTTTTCTGCGTTACTTAATTTTAAAACTTGCTCGTATACATTTCTTTTCTCGAATTGGTATTCGTTTAAAAAGTCGCTATAGTTATTAACGGAAACAAAATAAAGTAAATCGCCTTTAAGAAATTTGGCTATAAAATTAGGTTCGTTAAAATTGAATGTGCCGTAGTTAAAAACAATATCAGTTTGGTTCACGCTATCAACTACTCTTACAGCAGTATGGCCCCAAATGGTATAAATATCTTCTCCTGCATCACAAGTAATAATACTAAATTGTATACGGGGCTTGAAGGAGCTCGTATCTTGTTTCATTGCTTCTTGCCCCATTGCCTGCATATTTAAAATGCAAGAAGCGAATAATAAAAAAAGAAAAATATATTTTTTCAAGGCCCAGTGTATAAAGCGTTATTTATTTCTTACTATAGTTAGGGGCTTCTCTAGTAACTTCTACATCGTGTGTATGACTTTCTCTCATGCCGGCATTGGTTATTTGAACAAATGTTGCATTTTGTAAATCCTTTACATTTTTAGCACCGCAATACCCCATACCTGCTTTGAGTCCGCCTACAAACTGATAAACAATTTCATGTAAGTTTCCTTTGTAAGCAACACGACCTTCAATTCCTTCTGGTACATATTTTTTTGAATCAGCTTCATTCTCTTGAAAATATCTATCCCCACTTCCTTGGCTCATAGCACCAATACTTCCCATACCACGGTATCCTTTAAACTTACGTCCTTCATATATAATAGTTTCACCAGGACTTTCTTCAGTTCCTGCAAATATGCTACCCATCATCACACAGTTCGCGCCTGCAGCAATTGCTTTTACCATATCACCTGTATAACGTATACCACCATCGGCAATAATTGGAATATTTTTTCCTTTCAATGCTTTAGAAGCTTCCATAATAGCAGTTAGTTGAGGAACACCTGCACCTGCTACAATTCTAGTGGTACAAATAGAACCTGGTCCAATACCTACTTTCACCGCGTCAGCACCTGCATTTGCCATGGCTAGTGCGCCTTGGGCAGTAGCTACATTGCCTGCAATGACTGGTAAGTTCTTATAGGTTTTTTTTAATAATTTTAATGCTTCGATTACACCTTTACTATGACCATGTGCGCTATCTAATGAAACTATATCAACACCTACACTTTGTAAAGCAGCAGCACGATCTAATAAATCTTTGGTGATGCCTAAGGCAGCTCCTACTAATAAACGACCAATTTTATCTTTCACTGCATTAGGGAAAGCACTTAATTGTAAAATATCGCGATACGTAATTAAGCCAATTAATTTTCCTTGTTTATTTACTACAGGTAATTTTTCAATTTTATATTGACGAAGAATTTTTTCTGCTTTTCTTAAATCGGTTCCTTCTGGTGCAATCACTAAATTTTCTTTAGTCATTACTTCGCTTACCTTTCTTTTACGATCGGTTTCAAAACGCAAATCGCGATTAGTTAAAATACCAACAAGTTTATTGGTTTTATCGACAATAGGAATGCCTCCAATTTTATTTTCCTTCATTAATTTTAAAGCGTCTCCAATAGTAGCCGTTACTTCTAAAGTAATGGGATCTACAATCATTCCACTTTCGCTACGTTTTACTTTACGCACTTGTTCAGCTTGCCTTTCAATACTCATGTTTTTATGTAAAATACCAATGCCGCCTTCGCGTGCTAAAGCAATTGCTAATTGGGCTTCTGTAACGGTGTCCATTGCAGAAGATAAAATAGGAACATGTAGTTGAATGTTCTTGGTAAGTTGCGTGTGAATTTTTACTTCAGAAGGAAGTATTTCAGAATAAGCGGGCATTAACAATACATCGTCAAATGTCAAGCCTTTACCAAAAATGCGGGAGTTGTTTGTAGTATTTCTTGTTGCCATAGGCAAAGATAGGGCCTTGGCTTATTTAGGCAAAATCCTTTTTTAGCGGATGGCATACCTATTGCCTGCCAATAGCTGTATTTCACCATTCATTTCAAGGCTTAAAAGTAAATTTGAAAGCTTACTGGCATTGATTTTTAACTCATTAGCAATTAATTCTCTATGTATGGGGCCATGGGCTTCAATATGCGCTAAAACTGTTTTTATTTCAGGTGAAAATGTAAATTCTAGTGCTTTTGGAGGGCTATTTTTCTCAGCCATGGGCCAGCCCAATGCTTCAAGCAAGTTTTCTGCGTCGTGGTATAAATGCGCTTTATTTCTTTTAATTAAAGCTAAACAACCCTTGCTTTTTGAATCATGAATTTTACCAGGCACTGCAAAAACTTCTCTATTATAATCAAAGGCTAAATTGGCTGTTATCATACTGCCCCCTTTAATGGCCGTTTCAACTACTATGGTTGCGTCACTCATTCCAGCTACAATTCTATTTCTTTTAGGAAAGCAGTAAGGAAGAATGATACTTTCTTTTCTTGATTCGGTTAAAAGCCCACCGTTTTGCATTAGTTCAATAGCAAGTTTTCTGTGTTCCAATGGATACATTTGATCTAGCCCATGGGCAAGTACACCCCAGGTGGGAATTTTATAGGCGAGTGCAGTTTGGTGTGCGATGGCATCAACTCCTAAGGCCATTCCACTTATAATACCCATATTTAAATGGCTTAGACCTTCCATCAGTTCTTTAATAATTCTATTTACTTGAACAGTATGTTGTCTGGTACCCACAATGCTAATTAAGTAGGGCAGATTCAAATTTTCATTTCCTTTTAGGTATAATAAAGTAGGTGCGTCATCGCAATGCAATAACCTATTAGGGTAAAGGCTATCCTTTAGGGTGATACATTTAATTTTATGTTTAACCGTAAAATTTAATTCGGAGCCTGCTTCTTTTAATGGCCAAGGCCCAAGCAAAATATTTTTTTGAACAAGATTTAAATTAGTAAATGAATAATTTTTCTTATCCCTTTCTTTATAGATAGACAGTGCACTGCCATAGTTTTCGAAAATATTTTTTCTTTGCCGCTCATTGAACCCAGGAAGCATGGTAAAGGCTATGGCATATAAAATTTCATCAGACATGCCCCAAACATCTGAAATATATGAATACTAAAACAGCGTATTTATACGTGGTAAATTATGAAGTATAATAATTAAAGATTGATCTAATTTTAGACAATGTATTAAAACTTAGACTATGGGATGGTAATGGTAAAGCTACTGCGTCTATTTTTTATACGGCCTTCTTCTGTTGCATTGTCGCTTATAGGTTGGCTACCCCCTAGACCAATGGTTTTAATTCTATTAGATTCAATGCCTTTGCTCATTAAATAAGTTGCAATGGTGTTGGCTCTTTTAAGAGATAGTAATTTATTTTGCACGCTATCACCTCTATTATCGGTATGTCCTTCTATTAAAATAAGAGCAGTAGGAGCCAACTGCAAGTAAGTAGTTAAAGCGTCTAACTCCACAAAAGACTTTTTATTAAGCTTCGCATTATTAATTTCAAAAAATATGTTGTTGAAATTTTTAGTAAATGTTTTTACAATTGGGGCTAAATAAAAATTCAGGGTGCTTCCCGATAAACTATTTATATTTTCTAAAGATAAAATGGTGCTAGCAAATTCATGATCTTTGCTATTTACTCTTATGCCAATACTATCTAAATAAGGAAGTCCTAAAATAAAATTACCATTGCTATCTACCTTTATTTGCATGGTATTTGTTTCTTCGTTGGTATTAATTAATACCAGTTCCCCGGCTATTGGTTTTTTAGTAACAGCGTCTGCGATGAATCCATTTACATAAAATGTTTTATTGGGCCTTGTGTTGAGTGCTAGTATTACTTTATATATATCTAAACTACCCCTGCTATCGGCTCTATCACTTGCTATGTAACCTTCAAAGCCATTTCCTGCTACTGCAATACTTCCTTCATTATCAAAAGTATTAATGGGGTAGCCTAAATTCATTGGGCTTGACCAATTACCGTCTATTTTTTTTCTAATTACAAACAAATCGGCTCCGCCAAACCCAGGCCAACCATTGGAGCTAAAGTATAAAGTTTTATTATCGGCATGTATAAAAGGGGCTTGTTCATCTGCAGCGGTATTAACAGTGGGCCCCATATTCACGGCTTCTTCCCAAAAACCTTTTTCATTTTTATAAGCAACATATATGTCAATACCTCCGAAGCCTCCAGTTCGGTTACTGCAAAAATATAAGGCTTGTCCATCAGGTGCTATACTGGGAGCGCTGTCCCAATAATCGGAGTTTATATTTTTACCTACATTTTTAGGTTCAGACCATCCCTTTTTTGTTTTAGTCACTTTATAAATATCGTATCTGCCATACCCTTTTTCATTATAGTCTGCGGCATAGTAAAGTGTATTTAAATCCTGGGTCAAGCTCATGCTTCCTTTTTTTTCTTCAATATTTAAATCGTCGGATAAAGGGCTTGCTTTAGAAAAATTATTTTTTCTTAGCGTGCTAGAATAAAAATCTTCTCTTTTAAAATTAATACGACGCATAAATAAAAACAAACTGTCTTGTACGGTAATGCTGGGAAAATATTCTGCATCGGCTGTATTAACGCTATCTCCAACATTGGTTACTTTAATTTCCGATTGCGTAGGGTGCTTTTCTGCATAGCTACAAATGCTAAGAATTTCTAAGGCCTTAGTTTTTAAATAGGAGGGAAGTACATTTTTATAGGACTCTACAATGGAAGCCGCCTTGGTATAATTGCCTAGTACCATATACTGGGATGCGTATTTAACAATATAGGGTAAAAAAATAGTAGAATCTATTTGAATTAATTTTTCAAATGTATTAATAGACTTTTGATATTGTTTGGCTTCTGCATACACTTGATAAAGAAATAAGGTGGCCTCTGCATTACGCTCATTATTTTTCAATAAAGTTTCTAGTAAAGAAATGGAGGAAGCAAAATTCTTTTGCTCAAAAGCATCAAGGGCTTTTTGGTAAACTTTATTTTGAGCATTATTTTCTTGCGCCAGCAATTTGGATGTATTGCAAAAAAGCAAAACGAAAAAAAATAAGAAATATATTTTTTTACCTTTCATATAAATAGCCGTAAGTATTGTAAATATACAAATTAGGGTACTTGTATGTACTTATGTAATTGTGCGCTTAGTTCCCACCTAGGATGGGCCTTTATGTACTCAATTACTAAAGGCGTTATTTCATTGGCCTTGTCCCATTCGGGCTGTAAATATAATTTACAAGAAGCAGGTACTTGTTTGGCATAGGTCTCGGCCCATTCAAAATCATGTTTATTAAAAATAACTACTTTTAATTCCGAAGCGGCAGCTATGCTTTCAGTAAGGGGAGCTTTAAATTTTTTCGGTGAAAAACAAACCCAGTCCCATTTTCCAGACATAGGGCTTGAGCCCGAAGTCTCTATATTTATTTCAAAGCCTGCTTTTTTTAAAGCAGAAGTAAGTGCGTCTAAATTATATAATAAGGGCTCACCTCCTGTTATAATGGCTAATCTACCAGGATGCGCTAAAGCACTTGAAACAATTTCTTCAATTGATAAAACCGGATGCTTGCTTGCATCCCAACTATCTTTTACATCACACCAAACACAACCCACATCACATCCGGCCAAGCGAATAAAATAAGCCGCCCTGCCTTGGTGGTATCCTTCGCCTTGCAAAGAATAAAACATTTCCATGACTGGATATTGGGTAGTTGTAGTCAAATTAAAATGTATAAAATTATTTTTCTATTAAAGACCTTGGTAGGCCTTCATGGTATTTTTTAATAATCCTGCAATGGTCATAAGACCTACACCTCCGGGAACGGGTGTAATAGCAGATGCTTTTAAACAGGCTTCCTCATAATGCACATCGCCTTTAATTCTAAAACCTTTTTTGGCAGTGGCATCTTCAACGCGTGTAATACCTACATCAATAATAACAGCACCAGGTTTAATCATCTCGCCGGTTAAAAAATTAGGAACGCCCAGTGCAGCCACAATAATATCGGCACCTAAACAAATTTCTTTTAAATTTTTGGTGTGGCTATGACAAATAGTTACCGTGCAATTGCCTTGTGCAATATTGCTACTTAATAAAATACTCATCGGACGGCCCACAATATTACTTCTACCAATTACCACTGCATTTTTTCCTTTGGTTTCAATATTAAAATGTTCAAGCATTAAAATAATTCCATAAGGAGTAGCTGGAATAAAAGTATTTAAACCTTGCACTAGCCTTCCCACATTCACAGGATGAAAACCATCTACATCTTTAGCGGGATCAATAGCTTCAATGACCTTAGATTCTTTAATATGTTTAGGTAAGGGTAATTGCACTAATATGCCATCGCAATTAGGATCTTGATTCAGCTCTGCAATTTTAGCTAATAAAACAGCTTCATCTACGTCGGCCTCCATTCTATATAATGAAGAACCGAAACCGGTTTCTTCGCAGTTCTTCACTTTACTAGCTACATAGGTTTCACTCGCTCCATTATTACCTACCAGTATGGCAGCTAAATGAGGCATTCTTTTGCCAGCGGCTTTCAGGGCCTGAGTTTGCTCTAAAAGGGTTGCTTTTACGGCCGCGGCGGCTATTTTACCATCTAATACTAACATGGAGCAAATTTAGTTCTTGTGAATTGCAGTACTGTAATTTTTTTTTAACATTCCATCCCCTGTATATTTGTAGTCTTAATATAAACTATGGAACAAAACCCGAACCAGCCCTTAAACATTGAAATTAGTGAAGAAATCGCCGAAGGTTCTTATGCTAATTTGGCTATTATTACCCATAGCAATGCCGAATTTGTAGTTGATTTTGTCAATGTCATGCCAGGCACACCCAAGAGCAAGGTAAAAAGCAGAGTTATATTAACCCCTATGCATGCCAAAAGATTTATGAAGGCCTTGGTAGAAAATGTAGAAAGATATGAAGCTGCTAATGGAACTATTGCAGATATGCTTCCTGTAGAAATTCCTATGAATTTTGGAGGTCCTACTGCACAAGCATAGTTTATGTGTATAAGTTCTATATATGTTGAAAAGTAGAGCCATTTTTTTTTACATTTTGTAAACGAGAATTATAACTTTGACGCATATCCAACCCACATGAATCCTTCAGTAAAAATATTCGCAGGTACTGGCTCTCAAGCCTTAGCAGAGAAAATTGCACAACGTTTTGGCGCCCCCATTGGAAAAATTAATATTCAAAAATTTAGTGACGGAGAATTCCAACCTATATTTTTAGAAAGTATTAGAGGAGACTATGTTTTCTTAGTTCAAAGCACTTATGCGCCTTCTGAAAATATAATGGAATTATTGATGATGATAGACGCTGCTAAAAGAGCAAGTGCTTATAAAATTATAGTTGTTATTCCTTATTATGGTTTTGCAAGACAGGACAGAAAAGATAAACCAAGGGTTGCGATAGGAGCAAAATTAATAGCTACTTTATTAGAAGCAGCTGGTGCGCACCGTGTAATTACAATGGATTTACATGCGGCACAAATTCAAGGATTTTTTGAAGTACCCGTGGATCACTTAGATAGCTCGGCTATATTTATTCCTTATATACAACAATTGAAATTACAAGACTTAGCCTTTGCAGCACCCGATGTGGGAAGTACGAATAGAGTGCGTGAAGTGGCTAATTATTTCAATGCTGAAATGGTTATATGTGATAAACACCGTAAGCGTGCGAATGAGATAGCAAGTATGGTGGTGATAGGAGATGTAACTGGAAAAGATATTGTTATTGTAGATGATATTTGTGATACAGGTGGAACCTTGGTAAAAGCGGCAGCGCTTTTAAAAGAGAAAGGAGCTAAAACTGTTCGAGCCATGATCACGCATCCTGTGCTTAGCGGTAAGGCCTATGAAAATATTGAAAACAGCGTTTTAGAGGAATTAGTAGTTTGTGATACTATTCCATTAAAGCATCCTTCTAAAAAAATACAGGTATTGACCGTTGCCGATTTGTTCGCCATAGCCATTAGAAATGCCTATGAAAATAAGAGCATTACCAGCCTATTCGTACATTCTCAATTAAAGGCAAGAAGCTAATAATCAAGTAGTTATCAAATAAAACGAAATAGTAAGGAGAGACTTTGGTTTCTCCTTTATTATTTCATACCTTCGCCGTCCAAATTATTTATATAAAATAAAAAGAATCAGCAATGAAATCAATTACAATCGAAGGCCACTTGAGGACCGAAAATGGCAAAAAAGCCGCCCGCCAGCTTCGCTCTCAAGAAAACGTGCTGGGTGTAATTTACGGGGGTGCTCAGGAGGTTAATTTTTATGCTCCTGCAAAGGCTTTTAAGTCTTTAGTGTACACAAGTGAATTTATGTTAGCACATGTTACAGTGGAAGGGAAAACTTACAAATGCATTTTGAAAGATTTGCAATTTGATAAAGTAACCGACTCATTGTTACACGTTGACTTATTAGAATTAGTAGACGACAAAAAAGTAGTAGCTACTTTACCTTTAAAAATGGTTGGTACTTCTGTGGGTGTTAAAGCAGGAGGAAAATTAATTGTAAAGATGAAGACTTTAAAAGTAAAAGCTTTACCAAAAGATTTAAGAGAGTTTATCGAATGCGATATTACGAATCTTGAATTAAATGGTAATATTCGTGTGCAAGATGTAATAGCTCCTAACATGGAGATTATGAATCCTCCACGTATACCAGTAGCTTCAGTTGTTTTAACTCGTTTGTTAAAGCAAGAAGAATCTGCTGCACCTGCTGCTGGCGCTGCTGCACCTGCTGCTGCTGCCGCTGCTGCACCTGCTGCAAAAGCTGCTCCAAAAAAATAAGCAATTTTTTAAGTAAGTATATAAAATCCCTTCTCGACTTATCGGGAGGGGATTTTTGTTATACATGCTAGCTTGTTTTTGCTTAAATTTGAAATTGAACAGTAATTAGAAAATGTCAAAATTTTTAATCATAGGGCTTGGGAATATTGGTCCCGAATACGCGCACACTAGGCATAATATTGGCGTTGATGTGCTAGATGCATTTGTGATCAAGCAAGGAGGCTTTTTTAAGTCGGACCGACTAGCCGATGTTGCCGAAGTAAAATGGAAAGGCAAAACATTTATATGTATTAAGCCCACCACTTTTATGAACTTAAGCGGCAAGGCTTTTAAATATTGGATGGACAAAGAAAAAGTAGAAGTAGAAAACACTTTAACTATAGTGGACGATTTAGCCTTACCTATTTCAAAAATAAGACTACGCGCCAGTGGTTCGGATGCTGGGCACAATGGGTTAAAAGATATTCAACTTACCTTAGGCACCGATGCTTATCCGAAATTAAGATTTGGAATTGGTAGTGATTTTAGAAAAGGACAACAAATAGATTTTGTTTTAGGTAAATGGAATACAACAGAAAAAAAGATAGTGGAAAGCAAAATAGAAAAATGTGTGGAAGTAATAGAGTCCTTTGCAAGTATTGGGATGTCTAGAACCATGACTATGGCGAATGCATTAGAGATAACCGAATAAAAACAATTATATGAGTATATTTTGTATTGGAAGAAATTATGTTGCGCATGCGCATGAACTAGGCAATGAAGTACCTACTTCACCAGTGATATTTATGAAACCTTCTACTGCTGTTTTAGCAGAAGGTAAGAATTTTACCATTCCTTCTTTCACCAATGATTTACATTATGAAGGTGAATTAGTACTTCGTGTAAGTAAGGAAGGTAAAAATTTAAAAGCCCCCAATGTATTAGACTACTGCGATGCTATAACAGTAGGCATAGACTTTACTGCAAGAGACCTACAAAATAAATTGAAAGAAAAAGGGTTGCCTTGGGAAAAAGCAAAAGCATTTGACGATGCCGCTATTTTAGGAAAGTGGACTCCCTTAACATCAAAGATTGTAGAAAATCCCATTCGCTTTTCATTGCATAAAAACGGCACCATCGTACAAGATGGAGATTCCTCTTTAATGATATTTCCACTAGCTACTATTTTAGAAAGTCTTACAGAATACTTTACCATATACCCTGGAGACCTTATATATACAGGCACACCAGTAGGTGTGGGGCCTACCCATAAAGGAGATGTATTTGAGGGCTATTTTGAAGCAAATCAAGTATTTAGCGTTAAAGTGAACCCTTAATTCTCAAGAATTTTAACTAAATTTGCCACCCCTTAAAAGGGGTAATAACCATTCGGCGAGGTAGCTCAGTTGGTTAGAGCACAGGATTCATAACCCTGAGGTCCCGGGTTCAAATCCCGGTCTCGCTACATGAAAATCAACCACTTACGTTTATTCGTAGGTGGTTTTTTATTTTGCGTGAGGTTCTGCGTGAGTTTTAGCGTGAGGTTTTGTCATTTCTTACCAAAACAAATTATGATCAAGAATAACGTTCACGTTTATTCATTAGTGAACATGGCTTCTAAATAGACTAAGTTTGGTATTACTAGGAGAAGTTTTTAACATTTTTGAATAGGAACTTGAAATAAATCAATGCTATCATGAGACACTCTTTTAAATTATTCATTCTAATACTATTCGTTTCATGCTCTCCATATAAAAAGGTGACTATTTCTATGAGTACAATACAAACAAATAATTGGTATAATAAATCAGAACAAGATGTTATTTCAAGTTTTGGCAACTATAAAAGAAAAAAAAATAGATTCTGGGTATAAGATTTCATTTGATTAAAGCTCTTATAGAGTCCCTAGTAATAAAATTTATACTAAAAGCTATAGTATTTCCAATATTAATATTGTAGATAAGAAAGGTAATTTATTAGTGCAACGTACCGATGCAATGCCAAATAATAATATGCAAAATTATAATACTCAATTGGAGGTTATTAATTTAAAATATCTTGAATTTTACTTTGATAAAAATGGAAAAGTTTCCTATGTTCTTACCTCAGGCTATCCCGATTCAATTAGGTATGAATTACGAAAAAAATTGAAATAGGTATTTCTATTTATTGTAAATCTTTAGTATAAAGTGGACTAAAAAGTAAGTAAAATAGTTACTTATTAAAACTATATTTTGTTCATTTTATGCTTACGTTAGATTTTTTTAATTCATATCAAATATTAAATCAGAATTCTTTAATAATGCGTTAAAATAGTTAGTTAAAGCTTTTACATAGTTTTTAGCTTTAAGATTAACTCCAAGCATTGCTTCCTCAAAAAGAATTTTATTGGTAAGTTGAGATAGAT
>JBEIIN010000011.1:0-17387 GCA_040380795.1 Sediminibacterium sp.
AAAATGCAGATCCTTCTAGCTCTTATGTAGCTAGTTTATTTGCAAAGGGTATTAATAAAATAGCGCAGAAAGTAGGGGAGGAAGCAGTAGAAATGGTCATTGAGGCTAAGGATAATAATGAGGAGTTATTCTTGGATGAGTCGGCCGATTTATTGTTTCACTACATGATACTTTTACAGTCTAAGGGCTATGCATTGTCAGATGTAGCAAAGGTATTAGCCCAAAGGCATAAGCCCTAAATTTTAATGCTTATCTTTGATATCTTAACTGAATAAATTAATCTTTCAATACATTAATATGAATACAATGATCAAGAAATTAGTAGCGCTTTCTATGCTTGCATTTTGCAGTATGAATTTATTGGCCCAGTCTTTAGAAATTAAAGGAAGCCTGAAAAATGTACCAGACCAAACTGTAGTTACCTTATTAGATGGCATGGCCAATAAAGAAGTAGCTACAGCAACTGTAGTGGGAGGAAATTTTGAATTAAAAACAACGATAGCCAACACAGGTATTTATGTTATTTCATTTAAAGGGACTAAAACACAGATTCCTTTATTTGTTGGAAATGATAAGCTTACTATGGAGGGAGATGTAAATGCACCTAAAGAAATAGTATACCAAGGTTCACCAAGTCAAGATGTTTATCAATCTTATATGAAAAAATTAGACCCATTAATGTCTAGTTATTTTGGTAGTTTAAATGCAGCTCAGGCAGAAAAAGAGGCTACTAAGAAAGACTCTATTGGTAAACAAGCTGAATTACAATCACAAGCAATTATAGCTGAGTATGTGAGCGTAAGTAAATTAAATAATCAGTCTCCAGTGACTACTTTTTTCTTGTTTCAAATGGCGAATATATTTCCCGCTGTAAAGGAAACCTTAATTGAATATTATGATGCTTTAGAGGGCGATGCTAAAAAAGGAACTTTCGCTGACGTGATCGAGAAAACTTTACAAACTTCGGGCTTAGGTAAAATAGGTACAATACTTCCTGAGTTTACACAAAATGATGTGAATGGCAAACCCTTGAATTTATCTTCTTTAAGAGGCAAGTATGTACTTGTAGATTTTTGGGCTAGCTGGTGTGGCCCTTGTCGTGCAGAAAACCCGAATGTGGTAAAAACGTATAATGCGTTTAAGAATAAAAATTTCACCGTACTAGGTGTTTCTTTAGACCAAGATAAAGCTAGATGGTTAGAAGCTATTAAAAAAGACGGCCTTACTTGGTCACATGTAAGTGATTTAAAATACTGGAATAATGAAGTAGCCGTTCAATTTGGTATTCAAAGTATTCCTGCAAGTTTCTTAATTGATCCTCAAGGCATCATTATTGGAAGAGACTTAAGAGGAGATGATTTAGTGAAAGCGTTAAAAGCAGTTATAAAATAAAAATTTGAATAAAGAGTAAGCACTATACTAATATATTAATTATATAAAAAAGGCTCCTGAAAATCAGGAGCCTTTTTTATAGGGTATATTTTTCAAGCTTTGAAATACTACTTTATATATTTCTTAGCCAACCAACTTTCTGAAATAGGTTGCAGCCAGTCTTTTTCCATAGCCGCTTTATTGACTACTAAATTATTAAAGTATAAAGTATCTTTTGCTAAAATGCCATTTTCTAGGGCATAGCCCACTTGAGCAAGGGGAATTGTTTGTACTTTATCCTTTACCCAAAATGCCAATAGTTCACGATTGAACATTTGTACATTGTTCATTACCTCAATTTGCTTTATAACATGCACCGAACTATCTGTGCTGCAACCACCCACGCCGGTTTGTGACTCATCGGCTATTATTACAATGAACTGACCATATAATATAGTGGCAAAGCCCTTAACAGGCGCGCCATGACTTTTCCAATTATCGGTAAATGCTTCTAGTATTTCTTCTGCTTGAAATAGTTCTGGTAAAGTAAATGTTCTATTACTTTGATAAATCCAGACTTTGGACATAGGGTGAAAATTCTCTGGTAGTATAGTCTTTAATTCAACGGTCATTGTTTTAATTTATTTAAAAGCAATTAAATCCTATTGCATGGCTTTTGCAATCATTTCGGCAATGTCTAATACTTCAGTATTCACTTCTTCGTTTCTATTTTTAATGCCATCCGTTAACATAGTATTGCAAAAAGGGCAGGCGCTTGCTACAAAGTCGGACTTGGTTTCAATGGCTTCATCTGCTCTTTCCATATTCACTCTTTTATCTCCTTTTTCTTCTTCTTTAAACATTTGCGCACCACCTGCGCCACAACAAAGGCCCTTGGACTTACATCTTTTCATTTCTCTTAATTCCATATCCAAACTCTCTAATACTTTTCGAGGAGCTTCATAAATTTCGTTGGCCCTGCCTAAATAACAACTATCGTGGTAAGTAATTGACTTTCCTTTCCATTCATTGCTATCGGTGATTTTAATTTTGCCTTGTTCTATCAATTCTTGTAAAAATTGAGTGTGGTGTATCACTTCATAGTTACCGCCTAAAACAGGGTATTCATTCTTTAAAATATTAAAGCAGTGCGGACAAGTAGTTACAATTTTTTTAATAGAGTAGCCATTCAAAATTTGAATATTTTGATAAGCCATCATCTGAAACATAAATTCATTGCCAGCTCTTCTTGCAGGATCTCCTGTGCAAGCTTCTTCCTTACCTAATATAGCATAGTTAACGCCTGCTTTGTCTAGAATGGTAGCGAAGGCCTTGGTAATTTTCTGCGCTCTTTGATCAAAGCTACCTGCACAACCTACCCAAAATAAAACTTCGGGGGTTTGACCACTTGCTATCATCTCAGCCATTGTATTTACTTTCATAGCTACTTTTTTATGCTTGTTTTGTCCAGGCATCTCTATCGTCTGGTGCAAATTTCCAAGGTGCAAAATTATTTTCAATATTACTAAACATACTATTCCACTCTTGTGGCGCATTACTTTCTTCCATCACTAGTGACCTACGCAGCTCCATAATAATATCTAAAGGAGATATGCTTATAGGACATTCTTCTACACAGGCATTACAAGTAGTACATGCCCTTAATTCTTCCACTGTTATATAATCGTGTAATAAAGTTTTATTATCGGGCAGAAAGCTTTTATGTAAGTCGATATTTTTGCCTACTGATTCTAATCTGTCTCTAGTAGCCATCATAATTTTACGAGGGCTTAATAATTTACCCGTTATATTGGCAGGGCAGGCTGCAGTGCAACGACCGCACTCGGTGCAACTATAGGCGTCCATTAAATTTTTTGAACTTAGATCCATTACATCCTTGGCGCCAAAGCTAGCGGGTGCAGCAGCCCCGGTGGGAGCTAGTTCAGGTTGCATCGCATACAATACTTCATTTTGTACTTCTGGCATATTATGCATCATGCCTTTAGGTGAAAGAGGCGCATAATAAGTATTGGGAAAGGCTAAAATAATATGTAAGTGTTTTGAATAGGGTAGGTAGTTCATGAAAATATAAATACCAATAATGTGTAACCACCAAGCAGTATGTTCAATAATAAAAAGCGAATCACTATTGACGCCACTAAATAATGGTTGAAGGCTGGATGAAATTATAAAATGAGTTTCAGTATCTGCTGCATTCATAGTTAGGAATAAGCCCATTAAAATAATTTCAGCAATCAAAATATAATTAGCATCCGAGCGGGGCCAGCCTGCTAAGTCATTACTCATAAACCTTTTTAGTTTCAGCATATTTCTTCTTGCTAAAAAGACAATACAAGCCACAAATACCAAGGCTGCCAATATTTCGAAACTATTAATGATAAAATGGTATAAAGAAGCTAATTCGAATTTTTCAAAATAAGTTTCAAAAATTCGGTGGGTGCCTAGTGCGCCATCGGCCATAATTTCAAGCAGCTCAATATTGATAATGATAAAACCAACATATATAATTAAATGTAAAATTGCTACGATAGGTTTTTTAAACATTTTCTTTTGACCTAATGCGAGTAAAAAAACATTTTTCCAGCGTCTTGCTTTTTGATCATTCACAAAACCTGCTTTACCTATTAAAATATTTCTTCTAATGCGAAGTAAATTCTTACTAAATAAATAGAGTGCCGTAGCTGTAAGAATAATAAATAGGATTTGAGCAATAATAGCCATAAGGGTATTTGAGTTATCAAAATTAGTACAAATTTAACCCATTTTTGAAAGCCAAAAATCTAAAATGCCTACTTAATTGGATAACTTGCAATTATTGCTTAAAATTGCTTTTTAATTAGTGTAAATATGAGTCTGACAATAGCCCAAAAAGTTGAACAATGGTTAGCTGGTAATTATGACCAGGCCACTAAGGATGCTATTACCTTAATGCAGTCTCAGTCCCGCGATGAATTGGCCGATAGTTTTTATAGAAACCTAGAATTTGGAACGGGGGGCTTAAGAGGGATTATGGGAGTAGGTACCAATAGAATAAATAAGTACACCATTGGCATGGCTACCCAAGGTTTTGCGAATTATTTAAATAAGACATATCCTAACGATAAAATTTCGGTGGTAGTGGGCCATGATAGTAGAAATAATGCAAGGTTTTTTGCCGAGACCACGGCACAGGTATTTGCTGCCAATGGCATTAAAGTTTATTTATTTGAAGCCTTACGTCCTACCCCTGAATTAAGCTTTGCTATTAGAACCCTGGGGGCGAAAGCAGGCGTAGTTTGCACCGCATCTCATAATCCCAAAGAATATAATGGGTATAAGGCTTATTGGAATGATGGAGGACAATTAGTGCCCCCACATGATAAAAATGTAATCACGGAAGTGGAAGCTATACAGTCTATTGATGATGTAAAATGGGAGGGCGGCGCTGCCAATATTGAACTCATTGGAACTTCAATGGATGATGCTTATACAAAAATGCTTCAAACATTAAGTGTGTATCCGGAAGTAATTGCGAAGCAACACGATTTAAAAATTGTATACACTCCTATACATGGCACAGGTATAACATTAGTGCCAAAAGTTTTAGCTGCTTATGGATTTACCAATGTGCATGTAGTAGAAGAGCAGTCCATACCTGATGGTAATTTTCCTACTGTGCATTATCCTAATCCAGAGGAAACGGAGACGATGAGCATTGGTTTACATAAAGCCAAAGCATTAGATGCAGATATTATTTTAGGTACCGACCCTGATGCAGATAGAGTAGGTGTGGGTGTAAAAAACCATAAGGGTGACTGGGTACTAATGAATGGAAATCAAACAGCCGTATTAGCCTTTGCCTATATGATGGAGGCACGGAAAGCCAAAGGCATTGCCAAGCCCAATGATATGGTCATTACCACTATTGTGACTACTGCTATGATTAATGAAGTGGCTAAACAAAATAAGGTGAACTGTTACAATGTATTAACGGGTTTTAAATGGGTGGCAGAATTAGTAAAAGAAAAAGAAGGAAAGGAGAATTATATTATTGGAGGAGAGGAGAGTTTTGGTTTAATGATTGGAGATCAAATTAGAGACAAGGACGCCGTAAGTGCAGTAGCAATTTTATGTGAAATGGCTGCTTATGAAAAAGAAAAAGGCAGCAACTTATTTAATAAACTCATTGAGCTTTATGTACAATACGGTTTTTATTATGAAAACTTAATTAGTATTACCAAAAAAGGAATGAACGGACAGGCAGAGATTGCTAAAATGATGGAAGACTACAGACAGTCTCCTCCTACCACTATTGACGGAGAAGCGGTGACCACCTTATTGGATTATGAATTACAAATTGGAAAGAATTTATCAACAGGGGAGACTTGGAAAATTGATTTACCTAAAAGTAATGTTTTACAATTTATTACCGCAAATGGAACTAAAATTTCAGCAAGACCTAGTGGTACAGAACCTAAAATAAAATTCTATTTTAGTGTGAATACTAAATTAAAAGACAAAGCAAGTTTTGACATAGCTTATCAAATGCTACAAGATAAAATAAAGGCCATCATTGCTTCAATGCAATTAAATTAATTGATAGCATGAGAAAATGGGAAGATTTAGTAGACACTTATTTGCATAAAGGACTTCGCAATAAATTAGTAGAAATTTTAAAGGAGAAAGGTATCACTGATGAGCAGGTACTTAAAGCCATTCATTCTATACCAAGACATTATTTTTTAGACTCGGCCTTTGATAAAATTGCCTATGAAGACCGCGCCTTCCCTATAGCCGCCGACCAGACCATTTCCCAGCCTTATACAGTGGCATATCAAACACAGTTACTGCAAATTAAGAAGGGGGAGAAAGTGCTTGAAATAGGCACGGGGAGCATGTATCAAACTACGGTGCTTGCCGCGATGGGCGCGCAGGTATTTACCATTGAAAGACAGAAGCAATTATTTGACCAAACGCCCACTTATTTATTTAAAGAACAGTATCCTAGCATACAATTTTTCTTTGGAGATGGATTTGAAGGCCTGCCCTTATTGGCCCCCTTTGATAAAATATTAATTACTGCTGCGGCTCCCAAAATTCCAGAAAAATTATGGGCTCAATTAAAAGTTAGTGGTAAAATGATTATTCCTTTAGATGAGTCCGACGGGGCACAAAGAATGTTAAGGCTAACTAAAAAAAGAGATGGCTCTGTAAAACAAGAAAAGTTTGACAGTTTTTCTTTTGTACCCATGCTAGAAGGAAAAACCCAGAAATAAACTTTTATTGAGGAGGCATATTGTCCATTCCGCCGCTATCTTCTGATTTATTAGTCTTACGTTTTAATAAATTCACATCAAATTTTCCAAAACGATAAGAGAAGTTCAATCTAAAGAATTGTTGGTCTCTTGTTCTTGTGACATTTTGTGTAAAGTATAGACTTTCAGAATAGGTCTGAATAACTCTAGTTTTAAAGACATCGCTTGCGCTCAAAGTCACTGATGCAGTTTTACCACCCTTTAAGGTCCAGTCTTTTCTAATGGCTAAGTCAAATTCATAATTCGGTAAATTGTATCCTTGTGCTGTTGACTGTGGACCGCCAAAACCTCCACCACCAAAACCTCCACCGCCTCTACCGCCACCACCCGAATTACCACCTGGAGGTAGAATGGTCTTAGCTTGGTATTGCCCACTAAATTGTAAAGACAAGCCTTTTACAAGTTTAAAATTATTATTCATTTTACTAAACCAGCTTGTCAAGTTGTTGTTGACATCTTGACCTATAATGGTTGAATTAATTTCTGATTTAAATAAGTTAAAACTTAGATTTAAATCCCACCATTTAGTAATAGCTGTTTTATTGCTAATTTCTAATCCAAATACTTTGGAGGTATTGGCGTTGATATAGGAGCTATAAAAAGCGCTATCGTTGTTAATAGGGTTGATATCCTTATAGATATAGTTGGTGATTAAGTCGGTACTGTATTTATAATAAGCAGTTACTAGTAAATTTGACCCCTTTTTATATACATTATTATAGGCCACTTCAAAAGAATGTGTGAACTGTGGTTTCAATGTTGGATTACCAACAGAGATATTTAATGGATCGCTATAATCTGCAAATGGTTGTAATTGAAATGCATTGGGCGCATTGATACGCTTTGAGTAATTAAGCTGCAGATCATTTTTATCGTTTAATTTATAACTAATAAAGGCACTAGGGAACAAAGAGAGGGGCAATTTAATATTCGATTCTAATGAATCCTGTCCTTGCTTATTTAATACGGTCGCGGTATACTCTCTATTTTCTAGTCTGAATCCAAGTTGATAACTAAGATTGTCTTTCTTTCCTCCTAAATTAGTATAGGCAGCTAAAACTTGCTCGTTGTATTTTAGTTGATTACTAATGCTATTTAATAATATTTCATTTCTAAATTGGTCTCTTGCATTGAATTCGCTGCGATTATTCATTCTAATACCAGCTTCAAATTTGACATCATTTTTCAATAATCTTTCATAATCAATATTAGAAGTATAATTCTTATTATATCCAGAGCCAATTGTTCTTTGGTTGATAATTGATGAATTAATTAAAGAGTTATTATCGTTATTACTTTCATTGTAATTAAAATCTGCACTCAATTCGTGGCCTGTTTCAGCAAATAGGTGTTTGAAGCTTGCTTGAGCTCCTTTATTTAAAAATGAAAAGATAGAGTTATTATTAAGTTTTATATTATTATCTCTATTTACGCCATTGAAAATGGAGTCAATAGTTTGATTAGAGGCATTTTCGAAATCTCCTTTTACTATATTTCCGAAAAGTGAAAAAGTATTTCTATTGTCGATTAAATAATCAAATCCTGCTCTATAAAAAGAGAAGGCGCTTAAGCCAATATTGTCTGTATAAGTACTAATACTATTTGGTGTCGGCGTTAAAAGAATATCTCTATAGTTATCAATAGTACTAATAGATTTATTATTACTAAGATTACCGCTTGCTGAGAAGTTGATTTTATTGGATCTTACATTCAAGTCGCCCCCTGCGGTTAATCTGCCGCGCATATCTATTCCAGTTCTAAGACCACCATTATAACCATTCTTTTTATTCTTCTTCAACACAATATTTAAAATTCCAGCATTCCCGCCTGACGCGTCATACTTAGCAGAAGGATTGGTGATAATTTCAACTCTATCAATAATATCTGCTGGAATTTGATCCATGGTTAAAGTCGTAGGACGATTATCAATTAATAAGGTAGGCGTTGCATTTCTTAATGTTACATTACCGTCAATGTCTACATTTAAGTTAGGAATATTTTTCATCACTTCTACTGCAGTTTGACCGGTACTTGCTAAGTTTTTGTCTACATTGAATATTTTTCTATCAATACCCATTTCGAATTGCGGCTTAGCGGAACTAGTTACAGTTACGCTTTGTAATTGAGTAGCGTCTTGTTCTAATTTAATATTGCCTAAATCTTTATCCACTAAGGCCATCATTTGTTGCATACTTTGTCCGCCTCCCATTTTAATGCCAAAGCTTAATTGTTTTTCTAATTTTTTATAACCCACACTTGAAATGCTTAGTTTAAAATTGCCCATCACAGGTAGGTTTATAAAACTAAAATCACCATTAGAGGCCGTTAACATAGTGCCTAAAATGACTTCTGTTGTTTTTTTGGTAACAGGGTCGAATTTGCTTCCTTTTATTTGTAGTGTAACGCCTTCTATTCCTTTTTTGTTCTCATCCACTATTTTACCATAAAAATGCCCTTGGTTCATAGTAGCACCTCCCGCTCCCGCTCCCGCTCTGGCTGCTGCTGCTGGGATTTGTGCCTTGGCACTCATTTGAATTACTACAAAAGAAATAAGGATATATATATATTTCATACTCATTGGATGCGATTTTGTTCCTTGTGTTTATTTAAGTTGCAAATATCTAACTTAATCTTTAAGTAAGGCAGCTAGAATGTATAAACGGCAATTTAAATAGCAGTTAAAATGAAGTTTATCATGAGCCCCCAAATAAAACCAAAGAAAAAAGCAGCGATTCTTAATTTTTGGGTGGCTTTTAGCAAGTATGTTTCAAGTTTTTTAGACCATTTGGTCTCTAGGTTCAACAAAAAGGATGTTGCTGTTGATTGCGTAAATTCAGATAGAAGTGCAGGAAAAATTTGATGGAGTTCTTCCAAAAAGACTTCTTTTAGTTGGGCAATTGTTTTATCGCCAATAAACATAGAAATAATAGGCATTTTTTGCACCAGCCTTTCTTTAAAAAACTCATCCAATTTGGCATCAACAAAAGGGAGTATTTTTTGAAAGCTATCACCCTGCGTTAATTCAGGAACTAATTGACTCATTGCAATTTGACCTGCCTTTTTTGAAAAAAGACTTTGCCATTGTCTGCCGGCCATGCGAAAGCTTTGATGGGGAAAGAAAATGATTTTAATAAATCCCCAGCTAATAAGCCAGCCAAAGCCAGCCACTAATAAAGGCAATAAAAGCAGTTGCATAGATAACCGGTTTACATAAAAAAACCTATCCTTCGCCCGAATGCTCGGAAAGGATAGGTTTTGGGGAGAACGATGGGTCTCGAACCCACGACCTACAGATCCACAAACTGTCGCTCTAACCTACTGAGCTACGCCCTCCATTTAGGGTCGCAAAAATACGTTAAATAAGGAACCAAAGAAAGAAGTTTTCCATGTTTTTATAAATTTGTCACAAAAATGATGGCTTTATTTCAATTATAGTCCTATGATAGGCATTTTATACTATTTTTGAAATACTTCATGCGCAACATTATGACATACGTAAAACAAAATAAGTGGAAATTCTTTGCCACTTTAGTATTAGTAGGAGGGTTGTTTTTCGCTTTTAACACCTTCAATACAGCTAATTCAGAAACCTCAGAAATTAGACATAGAAAACTGTTGTCTACAGTAGGTCGCTTATTAGAGAGTGAGCATTATAGTCCAAGGGTAATTGATGATAAATTTTCAAAAGAAGTGTTTTATGCTTATTTAAAAACCTTAGATCCTGAAAAAAATATTCTACTTCAATCAGATGTCGATTCTTTAAAAGTTTTTGCTACCACTATTGATGATGAAATACATGGAGCAGCCATTCAATTTGAACCTGCTGCAACTGCTATTTATGAAAGAAGGGCTAAAGAAATAAAAGCCATTTTTGAATCAATTATTGATAAGCCAT
Source organism: Sediminibacterium sp. (assembly GCA_040380795.1). Lineage (GTDB taxonomy): Bacteria > Bacteroidota > Bacteroidia > Chitinophagales > Chitinophagaceae > Sediminibacterium. The sequence goes on from JBEIIN010000011.1 coordinate 10,582, forward strand.
TCGATTTCACCACAGATGATTCTTTAATAGTGGATACCGATAAAATGAATTATGCTGCTAATAAAGCAGAAAGAGTGAAAAGATGGAATGATGCGATTAAGTATAAAGTATTGGATAGATATGTTAGTTTATTAGAAGATAGAGAAAAGCATGTAAAGGCGAAAGCAGAAAAAGCAGTGGCCGATGCTAGTAAAATAAAAGATACAGTAAAAGATAATTTCATAGTGAAAACGGATATGGAGTTAGAAGTGGATGCGCGTGCGACGATAAAGAAAAATTATATTAAAAGATTTAGTCTTTTAGAAAAAACTTTTGATAAAGAAAAAAGATTTGAATCGTTTTTAAATTCCATTACTAGTTTAATGGATCCCCATACCGATTATTTTGCACCCGTTGAAAAAAGATCTTTCACTGAGCAAATGAGTGGCACTTTTTATGGCATTGGTGCTCAGTTAACGCAGGACGATAATGGGGTAAAGATTGCAAGTGTTCAGCCAGGTGGCGCTGCTTGGAAGTCGGGACTCATAGTTGTGAATGACGTCATTGTAAAAATTGCACAAGGCGCCGAAGAGCCGGTGGATGTGACTGGATATGAAACCACAGATGCCGTAAAATTAATAAGAGGGGACCTAGGTACCGAAGTAAGATTAACCATAAGAAAACCAGATGGCACCACTAAAGTAGTGGTATTAATAAGAGAGAAAATTGTATTAGATGAAGGTTTTGCAAGAAGTGCTATTATTCAAAATGGTAATGAAAAAATTGGCTATATTTTACTGCCCGATTTTTATGCCGACTTTGAAAGAGAAGAAGGTGCAAGATGTTCAAAAGATATTGCGAAAGAGGTTGAAAAATTAAAAGCAGAAAAAGTAAAAGGTATTATTATTGATGTAAGATATAATGGAGGCGGTTCTTTATATGAAGTAGTTCAAATGGCAGGTTTGTTCATTGATAAAGGACCCATTGTTCAAATTAGAAATAAAGAAGGAAGGTCTCAAACATTATCGGATGAAACACCTGGTATTTTATACGATGGCCCATTAGTGGTGATGGTCAATGAGTTTAGTGCCTCTGCGAGTGAAATTTTTGCAGGTGCTATACAAGATTATAAAAGAGGTTTAATAGTGGGAAGTACTTCTAGTTATGGAAAGGGTACTGTGCAAAGAAATGTGGCTTTTGGAAAACCATTAGATGCCATGGGTATTCAAACTGAATATGGCGCGGTGAAATTAACCTTCCAAAAGTTTTATAGAGTGACTGGCAGTTCAACACAAAGAAAAGGAGTAGTGCCAGATGTTGTTTTCCCAGATGACTACGAGTTTTTGAAATACCGCGAAAAAGACAATCCATCTGCCCTACCATGGGATGAAATGGAGCGTGCTAAGTTCTCTCCTTGGACAAGTTCAAATGAAATTGCTACCATTGCTGCTAAAGCAAATAATAAAATCAAAAACGATACAGCCACTATTCGTTTTAAGAAAAACTTAGAATGGGTATCTGCTCAAGTAGACAAGTCGGTTGCTTTAGAGATTAATAAATACAGGCAGTATAAAAAAGAAATTCAAAATGTTATTCAGCAAAATGAAAACATATTGAAATTAAAGACACCTATGACGGTGAGCGCTTTGAAAGCAGATTATGATAAGTTTTATAATAACCCAGATAAAACAAAGCAAGATAGATACCAAGCTTGGTTGAAAATGGTCGCCAAAGATATTCAAGTAAATGAGTCTAGTAAATTAATAACAGCGTTTGCTAAACCTAATTTAATAGCAAAAAAAGGATAGAGGAGTATGAAAGTAGAAGCTTCGGCCAATGTAAAAACATGGCATGTAATATATACAAAGTCTAAATGGGAGAAAAAGGTAGACGGCTTATTAACTAAAAATGGTTTTGAGAGTTGGTGCCCTGTTCAAAAAAGGGAAAGGCAATGGTCTGATCGTAAAAAGATTATTGAAGAGCCTTTGTTTAGATCTTATGTTTTTATCAAAGCCAGCAAAGAAGACCACGCAAAAATTTTATCTACCATGGGAGTGGTTAATTTTTTATACTTTTTAAGAAAGCCTGCTATTATCAGAGATAATGAAATTGAGGCCATTCGTAAATACTTAGGGCAATCGGATGCAACCATTCAAGTAGTAGATATGGCTTCCATTCCAGCGCAAACTAAAGTGGAAATTAACCAAGGCTTATTTATGGGGCAGAAAGGAGAGGTGGTGAAGACAAGTAAAAAATCCGTCTACGTGAAATTGGAGAGTATAAATATGATGATGATTGTAGAGTTTAAAGCTTCTGAAGTTTCGCTACAATAATTTCCAATCAATAATTTGGTTACTCCACTCAGCTCGATGAGGTGTTTCAACTTTAATATAGTTATCGGTAAAACCTTCTAACATTAACATGCCCTCATTTTCTTTATCTACTTTAGGCGACTCAAATAAAACTTTTCTGGTAGCACCTCTTTGGCTTTCGGTAAAGTATTGTAGTTTTTGATAGGATAAATTCCTAAGTATTTTATTTCTTTCATGACGCTCCTGTATGGGCACAATGGGCTTAATGGTCAAGGCCTTTGTAGCCGCTCTTTCAGAATAAGTAAATACATGTAAATATGCAATGTCTAATCCATGTATAAATTCAAGGCTTTCTTTAAAATAATCCTCTGTTTCTCCAGGAGAGCCCACAATCACATCTACTCCAATACAAGCATGGGGCATTATTTTTTTGATAAGGTCCACTCTTTCTTGGTATAAATCGCGGGTATATCTTCTTTGCATTAATTTTAAAACCGCGTCCGACCCACTTTGTAAGGGAATATGAAAATGCGGCATGATGCGTTTACTCTTTGCAACAAACTCAATAATTTCATTGGTGAGTAAATTCGGCTCAATAGAGGAAATACGGTACCTAGGCATGGTGGTGTCCTTTTCAAGGGCCTTCAGTAAGTCAAAGAAATTTTCAGTATGTTTTTTTCCGCCTTCTTCGCTTTTTCCAAAATCACCTAAATTAATACCTGTTAATACAATTTCTTTTACACCCTTGCTTGCAAGTGCTTGTGCGTCTGCTACCACATTTTCAATACGGTCGCTTCTGCTTTTACCACGGGCCATGGGTATGGTACAAAAAGTACAACTGTAATCACAGCCATCTTGTACTTTTAAAAATGTGCGGGTTCTATCATTGACTGAATAAGAACTTTTAAAATCGGTAACGGTTTCAATATCGCAACTACATATTTTAGTGGCATCGCCCTTGGTTAAATTGGCTAAATGGGGAACAAGGTTAAATTTTTCTGAAGCGCCTAATACTAAATCTACGCCGGGAATTTCGGCAATTTCTTTAGGTTTTAATTGTGCATAACAACCAGTTATGACTACAAAACTTTCTGGGGCCAGTCTTTGAATTCTTCTTACCAACTGACTGCATTCCTTATCTGCATTTTCTGTAACAGAGCAAGTGTTGATCACATATATATCGGCCTTCTCTGTAAATGCCTTTTTCTCAAAGCCCTCCTTCTCTAATTGTCTAGAAAGGGTGGAAGTCTCTGAAAAATTGAGTTTACAGCCTAAGGTATGAAAAGCGACCGATTGGTTTTTCTGCATGAGGGCTCAAAGATAAAAAACCTAGCGGGAATGGGGAAATCTTAAAATAAACATAAAGCGCCTATTATGGGCCTATTAATTTCCCATTTTGCCTAGTTTCAATTAAGTTTGCAACTAATAAAACACTCAAAATGGACTTTAAGAAAATTAATAATTGGACGGGTTGGATCGTCACTTTAATTGCATGTACAGTTTATGTTATGACAACTGAAGCAACAGGTAGTTTTTGGGATGCTGGTGAGTTTATTAGCAGTGCCTATAAATTACAAATTCCGCATCCTCCTGGAGCGCCTATGTTTGTATTAATGGGCCGTGTATTTATTATCCTTTTTGGAGACAATCCTTTAACAGCAGCAAAGGCAGTTAATACCATGAGTGCACTTGCTAGTGGTTTTACCGTTTTATTTTTATTTTGGACCATTACGCATTTTGCCAAAAGAATGGTGGAGACGAGCAAAGAAGTAGCCTTAACTACTCAACAAATAATTTTAATCATGGGCGCTGGTATTGTAGGTGCCTTGGGATATACTTTTAGTGATACCGCTTGGTATAGTGCAGTAGAGGGAGAAGTATATGCACTTAGTTCATTTTTTACAGCCTTGGTTTTTTGGGCTATTTTAAAATGGGAACATAAAGCAGATGAAGCGGGTGCAGACAAATGGATCATCTTTATTTTCTATATCATGGGTGTATCTATTGGGGTGCATTTATTGAACTTATTAACTATTCCTGCCATTGTAATGGTGTATTATTTCAGACAATACAAGCCCAGCTTAATGGGTGGATTAGTGGCTTTTTTAATTGGGGTTATTATTACAGGTTTTGTACAAGTATTTTTAATTCAGTATACCATTAAGTGGGCGGGTGCCTTTGACGTTAATTTTGTGAACTCAATGGGCCTACCTTTCTTTACTGGTTTTATATTCTTCTTTGTTTTAGTAGCTGTTATATTAGCACTAGGTATTCGATATGCTAATAAAAAAGGGTTTTACTTTTTAAAATTAGGTATCTGGTGCACTACCTTTTTCTTATTAGGCTATACTAGTTATTTAACCACCATGGTGCGTTCTAATGCCGATCCTTCAGTGGATATGTATAATGTAGACAATCCAGTTACCTTAATGGGCTACTTAGGAAGAGAGCAGTATGGTGATTGGCCTATTTTATTTGGTCCAGATTATGTTGACAAAGTGGAGAACGTAGAAAATGGAGATCAATATGTAAAAGCAAAAACTACTTATGAGATTGCTGGTAAAAACTATAAAAGAGATTGGTCTTCTGCGCCATCGGCTCATTTATTTCCAAGAATGTGGGACTCTGACAATGACAGAGGTCAGATGGATAGCTTTAAAGCCTTTGCAGGAGTGGAAGACGGAACGCCTCCTACATTAAGAGATAATATTAAGTACTTTACGAATTACCACTTTGGGTTTATGTATTTGCGTTATTTCTTATGGAATTTTGCAGGTAAGCAAAACGATTTACAAGGTTTTGGAAATGTAAGAGATGGTAATTTTAGCACAGGTATTTCTTTCATTGATAATTTCATTTTTGGCGACCAATCTAAATTGCCAGATAGTATCAATAAAAATAATAAAGCGCATAATTCTTTATTTATGTTGCCTTTTCTTTTAGGTATACTTGGCTTTATTTATCAATATCAAAAAAATAAAAAAGATTTTATAGTCACTGGGCTACTTTTCTTCTTTACCGGCATTGCCATTGTAATTTATTTGAATCAACAAAGTTTACAACCACGTGAGCGTGACTATGCTTATGTGGGGTCCTTCTATGCATTTGCTATTTGGATAGGTTTAGGTGTTTTACAAGTTGCCATTTGGTTAGAGAAATTCCTTACTAAAAAAATAGCTGCTATTGCGGCGACGGTTATATCGTTTTTAGCAGTGCCCGCCTTAATGGCGCAACAAGAGTGGGATGACCATGATAGAAGTCAAAAAACATTACCACGCGATTTAGCGCGTAATTATTTAGAAAGCTGTCCTCCCAATGCTATTTTATTTTCTTTCGGAGACAACGATACTTACCCATTATGGTATGCGCAAGAGGTAGAAGGTATCAGACCTGACGTGCGTGTGGTGGTGAATAGTTTATTAGGCTCAGATTGGTACATGAAAGAGCTTAGATATAAAGTAAATAAGAGTGATAAATTTGATGTTATTTTTACTGAAGAACAAGTATCTGGTAGTAAGTTAAATGTAGCTTATTACACTGCTGTACCTGGTTTTGGGGAGGCTACCTACTATGACTTAGATTCTGTATTTAGAAACGTCATTGCGGATCCTTTAGGTAAATACCAAGCCAGTACACAAGAAGGGCCTGTGAATATTTTCCCTACCCATAAGTTTAAAGTACCTGTCAATAAGGCCAATGCATTGGCATCAGGTATTGCAAAACCTACAGATAATATAGTAGATGAATTATTGATTGACTTTAATCCTAATAGACAGTACTTGCTTAAAAATGAAATGGCTATTTATGCCATCATTGCTACTTCACAATTTAAAAGACCTATTTGCTTTACTTCTACGCAAGAATTAAAAGAAATGGGATTAGATAAATATGTGCGTCAAACAGGTATGTCTTATCAATTGGTGCCCGCCATTGGTCAAGGTATTGATACAGATGTTTCTTATAAAAACATTATGACAAAGTTCACTTTTGGAAATGCTCAAAATCCGAATGTGTATTTTGATGAAGAAAATCGTAGACATTTAAATTCTATTCGTTTAACGATTGCACAAATAGCCCAAGCTTTAGTAAGTGAAGGTAAATTAGACAGCGCTAGACAAATTATTAGAAAATTAGACAGTGAAACCAATGAGAAGAGTTTCCCTTATGGTATGACTTCAAATAGAGGAAATCAACATAACTATTTCTCTTATATTTTATTACAGTCATGTTATGCAGCTGGTGAAATGAATGTTGCCAAGAAGATAGCTAATTCGGTATTGAAGGACTTAAATCAATCAATTGCTTATTATAAATCATTGGGTGACCCTATGTCTGAAGACCAGTATATGCAAAACCTTGAGAATGCTTATCAAAACAAGCCAAATAGTTTAAGCAATAAGCAAATAGTATTTGTGCAAGACGCTTTAACGACTTATCAACTTATTGCAGCTAGTAATAAAATTGGTCAAGACTTTGCAGTAAAAAAGTAGTAACAAATTTAAATAGAAAAGAATA
>JBEIIN010000012.1:0-15985 GCA_040380795.1 Sediminibacterium sp.
CCGGTCATCGCAGGACGTAAGTCGTCGCCACTCACTGCAAATAATGTTTTATTGATAGCCGTTAACAAGCTACTACTAGTCATGTTAAAGCCAGTGGTATCATCGGCTGTAGGTTCTTTCGGAAAATTATCTGGATTTTCTCCCATGACTTTATACTTACCATTATCGCTGGTAATTTCTACACTATAGTTTTTATCTATATTGAAAGTAAGGGGTTGGTCTGCAATATTTTTTAAAGAATCAATTAAAATTTTAGCGGGAATACAAACACGGCCATTGGCCTTGCTTTCCACATCCATTTGAACGCGCATAACCGTTTCTAAATCGGTGGCTACTATATTTAATTTTTTATCTTCGATTTCGAATAAAAAATCTTCCAAGATAGGAAGCACGGTATTGGTATTAATAACACCTGAAATTTGTTGAAGGTGTTTTAAAAGCGAAGAAGAAGAAACGATAAATTTCATAGGATAATACGTTTTGTTTTTTAGTAGATTTTGGCTCGGAATAGGTTCTGAAAATGGTTTCCTTGACCGACCAAAATAACCTTAAATAACACTAACGAAACTAATGCAAAATCTTAAGATTAAAAAGCTATTTTAGCATTTCTTATTGACATACTTATCTACAAAATGCAAAAGATTAGAATAGGCAAAGAGCAGGCTATACAAAGGATACGGCATTTTTGTGCTTACCAAGAAAGGGCCCAACAAGAAGTAAGAGACAAGCTCTATGCTTTCGGTATGACCCCTGTTGAAGTAGAAGAAATAATTTCGGATTTAATATCAGATAATTTTTTAAATGAAGCAAGGTTTGCTGAAAGTTTTGCAGGTGGTCATTTTAGAATAAAGGCATGGGGTAAGCAAAAAATAAAGTATGCCTTGCAACAAAAAAGAGTAAGTCCAGTGAATATTAAAAAGGCACTACTCTGTATTGATGAAAATGCTTATGAAAAAACCTTATTAAACCTGGCCACCAAAAAATGGAATTCGCTAAAAGGGGAAAGAGGTATGAGTCGTATGGCTAAAACACAATCCTTTTTAAATCAAAGAGGCTTTGAATCGAACTTAATTAGCCCCATTATACAAGCACTAAACAAGAAGTAGATATTTTATTTGAATATTGTACCTTTAGTAAACAAGAAAAAAGAATGTCTGTATCCACCCTTAGTTTCTCACTTATACAAACCGATTTAGTTTGGGAAGATAAAGCGGCCAACCTGGATATCTTGGCTAAAAAAATAAGGGGAATTGAAGAATACACAGAAGTAGTGGTACTTCCTGAAATGTTTAGTACGGGCTTCAGTATGCGACCTACTGAGTTTGCTGAAACCATGGATGGGCCTACGCTTAGGTGGATGAAGCAGTTGTCTGCAGAAAGAAAAGTTATTATAGTGGGGTCTTTAATTATCAAGGAAGAAATTAGTAAAGAAGCGCCTCAATTTTATAATAGACTCATTTGGGTTTTACCGAATGGGGAATTAGGTTATTATGATAAAAGACATTTGTTTGCTTTTGCAGGCGAGGACCAACATTACTCAGCAGGAACTAAAAGATTAATTGCAAGTGTGAAAGGTTGGAAAATAAATTTACAAGTTTGTTATGATTTACGTTTTCCCGTTTGGGCCCGTCAACAAGGGGAAGAGTACGATGTACTACTTTATGTTGCCAACTGGCCAGAGAAAAGAAATCATGCATGGAAAACATTATTAACGGCGCGTGCTATTGAAAACCAATGCTATACTATTGGTGTGAATAGAGTAGGTATAGATGGTAATAATATAGCACATAGTGGCGACTCCTTAATTGTGGGGCCCCTTGGAGAAGTGCTCTACCACTGCGCTTACAAAGAAGATGTATTTACCATTACGCTACAAAAAGAAGAGCTTACTGACGCTAGAAATCGATTTCCTTTTTGGAAGGATGCCGATTTTTTTCAAATTCAATAATTATAAATTTAGAAGCTTGGATAAAATGATTCAGTTTATTTACCAAAGGCATTCCAACCCTGTGCTGTTATATCAAATAAATTTTTACCCTTGGTAATTAATTTAGCACCTTCTTCTTTATCACACATATAACCAATCACACTAATTTCTTCTTGCAGTGTTATTTTATCATAATCAGATTGCTTCATGGTAAATAAAAGTTCATAGTCTTCTCCGCCATTCAATGCACACACCGTTGGATCTAATCCAAACTTAAAGGCAGCCGCGCGACTAGCATCATGAATAGGAATTTTTTCTTCATAAATTCTACAGCCTAAATTACTTTGCTTACACAAATGCAAAACCTCACTACTTAGGCCATCGCTAATATCCATCATGGAGGTAGGTAGTATTTGTTGATTTTCTAAAATTTCAATAATATCTTTTCTAGCTTCTGGTTTTAATAAACGGCCAACTATATAATCTTCGTTTTCTAAATTGGGTTGTATTTGCGGGTTCTCTACAAATATTTGTTTCTCACGCTCCATGAGCGTTAAGCCTAAGAAGGCTGCGCCCAAATCGCCTGAAACGCAGATCAGATCACCACTTTCGGCCGTGCTTCTTTTTATATATTTATCAGGGGCCACTTCTCCTAAGGCAGTAACTGAAATAATAAAACCTTTTTGAGAAGTAGAAGTATCTCCACCAATTAGGTCTACATCATATTTTTCACAAGCAATATTCACCCCTTCATAAAATTCTTCTAAGGCCTCCAAACTAAAACGATTGCTAAAAGCAATGCTCATGGTTATTTGAGTAGGCGTTGCATTCATTGCATAAATATCACTTAAATTCACCACCACTGCTTTATAGCCTAAATGTTTTAAAGGTGTATACATTAAATCAAAGTGTACGCCTTCAATTAATAAATCGGTGGTGATCACTGTTTGTTTTCCAAAATGATCTATCACCGCCGCGTCATCTCCTATCGATAAAATAGTAGAGGCATTATTTGTTTCAAAATTTTCTGTGAGGTGGTCTATTAAACCAAACTCACCTAATTTATCAATTTCAGTTCTTTCTGTTGACATAAAATAATTTATAAATTTCCGCCTGTTATAACTTGTAATAATTGATCGTGTATTTTACCATTGGTGGCTATAATGCCCGGCTGGTATGGGCTGTAGGCATTTCCTTTTAAGTCTGTTACCTTTCCACCTGCTTCTTCCACCATTAAAAAACCTGCAGCACTATCCCAGGCTTGTAGCTTATGTTCATAAAATCCGTCGAACCTTCCTGCAGCAGTCCAACACAAATCAATGGCAGCACTTCCAAGTCTTCGAACTGGAATGGCCTTGCGAATTAGTTTTTCAAATATTTGTAAGGGCCCGTTTTCAGTATCTAAATATTGATAAGGAAAACCGGTTACTAAGCAACTGCTTAATAAATTATCTTTATCACTTACTTGAATTTTATGGTCATTTAATGTAGCTCCCTTTCCTTTCTCTGCTACAAATAGTTCGTTCATGATGGGATTGTATACTGCACCTAAAATCATTTTACCTTCTTCTTCCACACCAATACTCACACAACAAATAGGAATACCATTGGCAAAATTGATGGTGCCATCTATTGGATCAATGATCCATTTGATTTTGGAATCCTGTTTGATTTCACCCGTTTCTTCACTTAAAATAAAATGCGTCGGAAAAGCCTCTTGAATCACTTTGAAAATAGCCTTCTCTGCTGCATGATCGGCCTCAGTTACTAGGTCGTTCAGAGAACCCTTGCTAGAAATTGTAAAAGATCCGTTAAAAAAATGCTTTAATTCTTTACCACCGGCCTCTACAGCCTTTAAAAGTGTATTTTTAATCATAAGGCAAAAGTAGGTGCGTTTGCTCGAATAACATTCCTATTTTTGCATATAATCTTTAAAAAATAAACCCCGATTCTGTAGATGCCAATTTTTGAGATTAACTTACCGAAAACCATTCAAAAAGCCTTGGGCCTTCCCCCAAGAAGCCCCAAAAGAGCCCAGCTACGCGTGCTCAAGAAATTACTGCGCCGAGCGAGGTATACTGCTTTTGGCCAACAGTTTCATTTTGATAAAATTTTATTAAGCAAAAGAGCAGATAAAGTTTTTCAGCAGTCGGTACCTGCCTATAATTATAATAAAATTTATAAGGATTGGTGGCACCGAACGCTTGAAGGAGAATCAGATATTTGTTGGCCAGGTAAAATAAAATATTTTGCCTTAAGTAGCGGTACCAGTGAGTCTTCAAGTAAATACATTCCCATTACCAACGATTTATTAAGAGGCAATAAAATTATTATGATTAAGCAACTCATAAGTTTGTTTAAGTATAGTGATGTAAGTTTTGGATCCATTGGCAAGGGTTGGCTTGCTTTGGGTGGAAGTACCGACTTGCAAAAAGAAGCCGGGTATTATGCAGGTGATCTAAGTGGCATTACTGCGAAAAAAAATCCTTTTTGGTTTCAGCCTTTTTATAAGCCAGGTAAAAAAATTGCTAAAGAAAGAGATTGGAATAAGAAATTAAAAGAAATTGTAGAAAAAGCACCCGACTGGGATATTGGATTTATTGTGGGCGTTCCTGCTTGGATACAAATGTGTATTGAAATGGTGATTGAAAAATACAAGCTGAATAATATTCACGAGATTTGGCCCAATCTTGCATTTTTTGCACATGGTGGCGTAAGCTTTGAGCCTTATAAATATGGTTTTGAAAAATTATTAGGAAAGCCTATCACCTATATTGAAACCTATTTGGCCAGCGAGGGCTTCTTGGCATGGCAGGATAAACAAGACGGTGAGGGTATGCGTTTGTCGTTTAACCAGCATATCTTTTTCGAATTTGTTCCTTTTGATGAAAACAACTTTGATGATAATGGAGAAATGGTTGAAAACCCTCAAGCATTATTAATACACGAAGTGGAAGAAAATAAAGATTATGCTATTTTAATAAGCACTGCTGCTGGGGCTTGGCGTTATTTAATTGGTGATACCATTCGCTTTATTGATAAAGTGAATGCTGAAATTATTATTACGGGTAGAACAAAGCATTTTTTAAGTTTAGTGGGCGAACACCTTAGTGTTGATAATATGAATAAAGCTATCCAACTAGTAAGTGAAGAGATGAATATATCTATTCCTGAATTTGGTGTGACAGGTGTACCCTTTGAAAGTTTATTTGCACATCATTGGTATGTGGCTTGTAATGATACCGTAGACAGCGATTTACTCATAAAAAAAATTGATGAGAAATTAATTGAATTAAATGATGATTATGCTATTGAGAGAAAAAGTGCTTTAAAGAAAGTATTTATAACCGTTTTAAAAGAAAAGGTGTTTATGGATTTTATGAGCAGCAAGGGCAAGGTAGGCGGCCAGCATAAGTTTCCAAGAGTTATTAAAGGTGATTTGTTGGGTGATTGGAAAAAATTTATTGCTTCACTATGATGGCCCCCATTTTAAAAGGGTTGTTGTTGGGACTTATTTTAAGTATTTCTATTGGCCCCGTTATTTTTGCCATTTTAAAACAAAGTTTAACCAATGGTCATAAAGCTGGTTATGTTTTTGTAGCAGGGGTTTCTGTGAGTGATATTGTTTTATTATTTATTTGTAATTTTTTTACTGGTTTTTTTACACTCGCTTTATCACATAAGGCCTTTATAGCGATGCTAGGTGCTGGTTTTTTATTTGTAATGAGTGTGTATACTTTATTTTTTAAAAAAATAGTTTTTGAACAGGGCGAGGATAGTAAAGAAAAGTTAATGAGTAAAAGAGATTTTGTTTCCACTTTTTTATCGGGCTTTTTTATGAACACCTTGAACCCTAGTGTATTTTTATTTTGGTTTGCTTGGACGGCAGCTATTAGTGCAAGCGCGGCTGAAACCAATAATCCACTTAGTTACAGAATACTTGTATTCGGTACCTGTTTGTTGTTTGTGTTATTATCTGATTTGATAAAAGTGGCATTGGCTGGCAAGCTTCGGCCTAAGCTTACCCTACAAAACATGATTATCATTAATAGGGTTTCAGGGATTATTATTTTAATATTTAGCGCAGCCTTGTTTTATGGTGCCTTACATTATTAGTCATTCATAGTAAGGCATTTTTCATCTATATATGTCTTGTTCTTTATTAAAAATAAAAATCGTAAATTGCTGTAGTGAAAAAATCAACTATTCTTAAGCTTTCTTTTTTGGTAGCTCTTTTGTCTGTTCTCCATACAGATCTTAAGGCACAAGGAGGCAAGCTATTACTACTAAAGGATCGTGGCGTAATAATTAGGTCCTTTACTGAGGGTAATTATATAAACTTTGAGTTTAGTAATGCGCAATGGCTTACGGGCTATATCGATTGGATTAAAGATGATTCTATTCAAATTAATCAATTTGCCTTACAGGGCAATGTTACTATGTTTGGCACTTATGCTCAGGACACGCTTAGAATAGGACGATTAGTCTTGCATATTAATGAAATAAAGGCCTTTGCAAAAGATAGAGGACGTTTTAGAAGTGTGTTTACCAATGGTGCTTTTTTAAAAGCGGGAGGTATTGGTTATGTAGGTTTAAATATTATAAATTCTGTTATAGATGGTGATCCCGTTTTTGAAAAAAATAATGTACCAAAATTAGCAGGGGGCCTAACAGCCTGGCTTGCGGGCGTGCTGGTTAAAAAATCTAATCCCGATTACCGTCCCATTGGAAAACGTTTTAGCGTAGAAATTTTATAAATTGTATTTGTGCTAAAAAAAATTCGCCGTTTTTTTCTTTATTTATTTTTAAGTTCACTGGCTTATGTGCTCTTTACTAAATTTATAGAGCCTCCCATTACCATTACACAAATTACCAACGCCTTTGGTTTGGGTTTAAAGAGAGATTATGTTAGTTGGAATAAAATGTCCTATAATATTAAGCTTGCGGCTATGGCAAGTGAGGACCAAGCCTTTACAGATCATATGGGCTTTGATTGGGACGCCATTGAAAAAAGCCTTCGCCCAAAAAAGAAAAAGAAAAAATCTAAAATACCATTAGGTGGCGGTGCTAGTACAATTTCGCAGCAGGTTGCTAAAAATGTTTTTTTATGGCAAGGTGGCCGCTATGATAAATACATCAGAAAAATTCCGGAAGTTTATTTTACATTTTTAATTGAACTTATTTGGGGTAAGCAAAGAATTTTAGAAGTATACTTAAATGTAATTGAAACCGGCCCTGGTTGTTTTGGTGTAGAAGCTGCAGCACAACACTATTTCAAGAAGTCTGCTAAAAATTTAACAAGGGCCGAGGCCGCCATGATAGTTGCGGGTTTTCCCAATCCTAAAAAATTTACCGCGCGTCCAATGACTAGAAGGGTTTCATGGCGCTATCCACAAATTCTAAGAGAGATGAATAATATTGAAACAGATGAGGATATAGCTGCTCTATTAAAAAAATAAGAGTGATAGAAAAGACAAGCGGATTAGTCTTGAGTGGGTTTTAAATATCTTTTAAAATTTATTTTCCTAAAAATTTATCAATGATTTGAATGGCGTTCTTTGTTCTCTCTTGGCCCGCGCCCGTTACAATGCCCCAGGGTGTATTTTGATTGATTAAAATATCTTTATAAATAGCAAATAATTCTTGTCTTGGTTTTTCATCTGGGTATTCACGCATTTCATCTGGAGTCCAAACTAGGTCAATATCACATAGAAGATAGAGATCATAGTTTCTTTTATGAATTTCATCTAAAATATATGTATGGCAATTATTAAAAACATATTCACACCAAACCTTCATAACATACATGTTCGTGTCAATAACTATCTTATTTTTTGATTGCTGAATAAATAGCTGCTCCGCTTTTTGTATAGCTTCAGCCTCTAATGTTAATTGCCCCTTGGCAATTGTTAATAAATCTTCGAAATTATATTTTGTACCATTTTCTTGTAAATACTGTCTAGCATATTCTTTACAATCCACTACACCATAGTGTTTAGCTAAGGCTTCTGATAATGTTGATTTACCCGTGGACTCTGGGCCTAGCACCACAATTTTTTGCAGTTTTGTATTTGATATTGGTGTTTCTTTAGACATATTATGCTTTGTAAACTTTTACGCTTGATTAAGGTTTTTAGCATTATTTGCTTTTCTACTCCACTCTATCCAACCAGCAATGGCTAAAATTAATAGTACTATAAATTGAACACTCGTAAATGTATAACCTTTTATAAAATATAATGGTATTGAGGCAATATTGGTCAGCACCCACCAAAACCAACTCTCTACTTTTTTCTTTGCCATTAGCCACATTGCTGTATAGGCTGAGGCACTTGCTAGTGCGTCAGCCCATGGAATGGCTTCAGGCGCAAAGGATTTTTTTAAATACACTAAAGAAAAATAAATAATTGCATAAACGCCTGCGAAAAATAAAAACTGCTGTACTCTTTCTTTGGTATTGCTATTCGTTATTTGTAAAATGAACTCTTGATTGGTTTGATTCTTTCTTGTCCATAAATACCATCCATACAGACTCATAATTGTATAATAAAAGTTCACACTAGCCTCTCCAAGTAAATGTCCTTTTAAACTCAAATAAATATAAATAATCGTGTTTAATAAGCCGGTAGGAAATACTAAAATATTTTCTTTTCTGCTATACCAAACAGATACAATGCCCGATATAACTGCAATGGCTTCTATCCAAGTAGTTTGTACTAAGCCATTATATATAGATTCTAATAAGGAGGACATGGGTATAAAATTAATATAAATACTATTGGAATACTTCTTTTCTTGGCTATTCTTAGGTTTGGCTAGATTTTTTGTATGAAGATTAAGTGTTCTTCATTTTTTCTAATTGCGACTCTAACCTAAACATTTCATCTCTTAGTTTCGCAGCTTCCATAAAATCCAAAGCTTTTGCAAACTTATCCATTTGCTTTTTAGTTTGTGTAATGGCTTTTTCTATTTGTGGTATGGTTTTGAATTCATCAGAGGCATTTGTAACCATTTCAAGATCATCGCTGGTTTTAATATTTATATTATTTAGCGTAAAGCCCTTTATATCTAATACAGCAGTTTGTGCCATTACTTGTTCAATGCTTTTAATAATAGTGGTAGGCATAATATTATTATCTGTATTGTATTTAATTTGTTTGGCTCTTCTTCTATCGGTCTCGTCCATCGTACGGCGCATGCTTTTGGTAATTTGATCGGCATAAAATATAACGCGCCCATTTACATTTCTGGCGGCCCTTCCTGAAGTTTGCGTTAAGGACTTTTCATTTCTTAAAAATCCTTCTTTGTCTGCATCTAATACTACTACTAATGAAACTTCTGGTAAGTCTAGGCCCTCTCTTAATAAATTCACACCCACTAGTACATCAATCACGCCTAATCTTAATTCTCTTAAAATTTCTACGCGTTCAAGAGCATCAATATCACTATGTATATATTTTGATTTTATTTGAATACGACTTAAATAACGATCCATTTCTTCCGCCATTTTTTTAGTAAGCGTAGTAACTAAAACGCGGTCGCCTTTTTCTACCTGCATCGCAATCTCTTCTAATAAGTCGTCAATTTGGTTTTTAGTAGGGCGCACTTCTATCGGCGGATCCAATAGCCCCGTGGGTCTTACCACTTGTTCAATAATTAAACCTCCTGTTTTTTCTAATTCATATTCTCCCGGAGTGGCGCTAACAAATATGGTCTGCCCTACCATATTTTCAAACTCATTAAAATTAAGAGGCCTATTATCAATAGCACTTGGGAGCCTGAAACCATATTCTACTAAATTCATTTTTCTACTTCTATCTCCACCATACATTCCGGTTATTTGTGGAATGGTAACATGGCTTTCATCTATTACACATAAAAAGTCCTTGGGGAAATAATCTAATAAACAAAAGGGTCTTGTGCCCGGCTTTCTTCTATCAAAAAATCTGGAGTAGTTTTCTATACCCGTGCAATAGCCTAACTCTCTAATCATTTCAATATCGTATTCAACACGCTCTTTAATTCTTTGCGCTTCAAGATGCTTACCTGTATTTTTAAAATACTCCACTTGCGAGCGCATTTCATCTTGAATTTCATAAATGATTTCTTGTACTAAATCCTTGGGGGCTAAATATAAATTAGCAGGAAAGATGGCCGCATTTTCCATCGTCTCTATTCTTTTGCCACTTTCTACTTCTATGCTTTCAATAGATTCTATTTCATCTCCAAAAAATGTAATGCGGTATCCATAGTCCACATAGGGTAATCGTATATCAACGGTATCGCCATTGACACGAAAAGAACCTCTATCAAATTCAGTTACGGTTCTATGATAAAGACTATTCACAAGTGCATGTAAAAATGCTTGTCTAGGCAAAACCATGCCAGCATTGATTCTTATAATTCCTTTTTCATATTCTGTAGGATTACCCATACCATAAATACAACTCACGCTGGCTACAATAATAATATCTCTGCGTCCGCTTAATAATTGTGCAGTGGCTTGCAATCTTAATTTATCAAGCTCTTCGTTAATACTTAAATCTTTTTCAATGTAAACACCAGAAGTGGGTAGATACGCTTCGGGTTGATAATAATCGTAATAAGAAACAAAATAACCCACCGCATTATTAGGAAAAAATTGTTTGAACTCTCCGTAGAGCTGTGCCACCAATGTTTTATTATGGGTTAAAACAAGGGTAGGCCTTTGTACATTTTGTATAAGATTGGCGATGGTAAAAGTTTTACCACTACCCGTTACGCCTAAAAGTGTATGATACCGTTCGCCTTCCAAGACCCCGTCGGTGAGTGCTTGAATGGCTGTAGGCTGATCGCCCGACGGGGTATAGGTAGATTCTAATTGAAAAGGCATTTGCAAATTTACATGCTATAGCGCATCTAAAAACATAGAAAGTTTTTCGATAGCCTTAGCTGTTTCTGTTATTTGTTCTTTTGTTTCTGGCCAATTTTTTTGTTCGATGGCCTCTCTTACACCAGGAACTGTTTTAACGCCGTAGCCAGTATAAAAACCGGGCGCATAAATAGTATGTTTAAACCATGGTCTGCGCGGAAGTCCCGTTTCAGATAATAATTTTTGTTCGGCTGTATATATTTTTGAATTTAAAGTAGCCAACTGCGAAGCATTTCCCGTTGCTTTAATTTCTTCTACATGTGCTGCTGCTTTTTCTAATTTGGCAAGTGCATTTAATAAAGCAGAAAAATCTATAAAAGGAACTTCAGCTGAAACCTTTGGTATAGTTAAGCCTTCTGCAGGATCTGCTGCATAAGCATATGCTTTTTTATTAACCAATTCATTTTCAATAAGCGTCTTCTCTCTTAATTGATCTACATTATTTATTAGCTCGCTTACATATCCTTTAATGGTTGTATGTAGCACGGTATAATCAAAAGGTAAAGCGTCTGCATCGGCGAGTCTTAGTGCTGCTCTTCCTGCTGTTTGTGCAAGTGTTACTCCATAAATAAAGGTGGGGTCTTTAAAACGGCGATACATATCATAGGAATCATAAATAGAATGATACTCTCCACCTGGACCTTCTCCACCATATCCAATATTTAAAGAAGGAATACCTAAATGTTGTATGAAAGAAGAATAATCAGAGCCAGAACCCATAGCGCCTAAAGGATAACTAGTAGATGCATAAGCTTCTTTTTTAGCAGCACTCGTACTTTCTTGCGTTGCTCTTTGTGCTTTAGATCTTTCAAAAACAGAAACTCCTGTTTGTGGATCCATTACTGTTTTACTTATTTCTGTAATCAATGGCGCGAAAGCATGTGAGCCCTCAGCACCTAAAAATCCTCTTTCGTTTCCATCAGAATTTATATAAGCCACCGCTTTAGCTTGTAATTCTGCAGCGTGGTCTTCCACCCATTCTGTAGAACCCATTAATCCTGGTTCTTCTGCATCCCAAGCACAATACACTAAAGTTCTTTTAGGTCTCCATCCTTGTTTTAATAACCCTCCAATAGCAATAGCTTCTTCTAATTCAGCAGCCATACCGCTTATAGGATCGGCAGCGCCGTTTACCCAAGCGTCGTGGTGATTACCTCTAATAACCCATTGGTCGGGAAATTCAGATC
This sequence comes from Sediminibacterium sp., assembly GCA_040380795.1. Lineage (GTDB taxonomy): Bacteria > Bacteroidota > Bacteroidia > Chitinophagales > Chitinophagaceae > Sediminibacterium. The sequence continues at coordinate 12,026 of JBEIIN010000012.1, forward strand.
CTTTAATAGTAGCAATAATATTAATACCAGGTCTTAGTTTCCAATCAAAGGTTAATTTTAAATGCACTTTGGATTTACTTGGTCCAATATGATAAGTAAAAGGAAGTCCACCACCCCAATTTCTTGGTGCAACAGGACCATCCATATCTTTTAATAAAGGAGCAGCGTCTCCATAGCTAATAGGAAGTACGGGTATTTTTAATAAATTCTCTGCATCGTTATGGTCTACTCTTGCTGCATTTGTGGTGGATGCAATATTGGGTGTGGTAGGGTCTCCTGGATAAATTACCATATCCATGATTGAGCCTCTTTGTACTGTTTGGTCATTTTTATATGCACCAATAGGGTATTCATCTCCTGCGCCATATCCATCGTCCATAGGATCAGAATAAATTAAACAACCAATCGCACCATGCTCTTGTGCCACTTTTGGTTTAATGCCTCTCCAACTGCGACCATATTTTGCAATCACTATTTTTCCTTTTACATCAATGCCATATTTAGCAAGTGTTTCATAATCTTCAGGTAAACCATAGTTTACAAAAACTAAATTGGCGGTAACATCTCCATCGGCACTCCAACAATTATAAGTAGGAAGTTGGTCAGCTTGATTGGATGTTGCGTCTTGTTTAAGAGGTGTTTCTTTTAGTTTTGCTTTATAATTCGTAGCACCAGACATTTCAAGTACACGCGTTATGGGTGTTGGAAACATGAGTTGATATACTTCTGTTTTAGTATCCCAGCCGGCCTCTTTAAATATTTTTACAATTTCATCTGATACAAATTTTCCACCTACAGAACCCACATGATGTGGAACAGATGAAAGTAGTTTAATGTTTTGTCCAACCCTAGCTGCATTTAATTGTGCATCAAAATCTTTTTCAATTTTATTTTGTTTAGCTGCATTTTTAAAACCAAGTATTGGGTTTTGTGCACTCGAACGCTGGCTTATAATAAATAATGCGATAAAACAAAGACTAAATGTTTTAATATTATTTTTTAAAATTGGATTTGTCATGGTTAAATATTAATTGGTAAAAAATTAAATGTTTCTTTTTAGATAATGGGTATAGTCGGGAAGCTTGTATTCATAAGCTTCTTGCATGAAACGGGAAGTCATTAAAAAATCGGCTGTGGTTCTATCACAGGCCATCGGTAAGTTCCAAGCAACCGCTAATCTTAATAAGGCTTTCACATCACTATCGTGAGGTTGTGCTTCCATAGGATCAAAGAAAAAAAAGATAACATCTATATCTCCTGTGGCTATCATCGCTCCTATTTGTTGGTCTCCGCCTAATGGTCCGCTTAATAATTTTTTTACAGGTTGTTCTAGTGCTTCTTCTACTAACTTTCCTGTGGTGCCGGTTGCTACTAGACTATGATTAGAAAGGGCTATTTTATTATGAACCGCCCATTCTATTAGGTCTTTCTTTTTATTGTCATGTGCTATAAGTGCAATTCTTTTTCTTTTTTCTAGTTTTCTAATATTATTGGGCATAAATATTTATTTTAAAATTAGCTTATGGACATGGTTTGATTTCTCAATAAAAACAACAAGGCCAAGGTACCAAAAATAATTGGTTGCGGTATGCTAATAAATTGTAAAAGAACAATGATTAATAGTAGATATATTGGATATAAGAAAAGTAATACACTAAATAATACAGAGTCAAAAAAAACAGTGCCCTTTGTTTTTTTGTCAACAAAACGATATACTAGATTATAAAAAGGAAGGTTCAAATAATAGAGCGCGTTTTTTTTAATGGTGGGGGTGTGGGCAGTAGGAAGAATTAGGGCGGATAGTTTTTGAAAAACGGCATTATTAAAATTAACTCTGTCTTTGGGGGTTTGAATAGGGGCGGTTTGCGTGAAAGAATCTAAACAAAGATTTACTCTTTTTCCTATGCCTTTAAAATTATTATAAGCAATACCCGCTAAATGAATTTGTGGAAAATTATGCTGCCTATGACTGGCTTCTAAAATTCTGGCAGTTCCTTTTTTAAAGGGTTGAAGCTCGTTGGTATTTAAACAGGTGCCTTCGATAAAAATTAAAACAGCCTCGTTGTTTTTTAATAATCTTGCCGATTCTACAAAGGCGTATTCATTAAGGTGTAGGAACTCCTTTCCCTCTCTTTGCCTATACACAGGAATCATATTTAACTGCCTTAATAAAAAGCGGTGTAGTTTTTTTGTAAAAACATCCCCCCTTGCTAAAAAATGTATTTTTCTATTATACCGAGTGCCAATAATAATAGCATCTAAAAAAGAGTTGGGGTGGTTGGCAATAATTAATAAAGGCCCCTTAGTGTTCAATAAATATTTATTCTTAGTATTAATTTCAGCACAAAAAAGCCAGAGTGCCGCTCTAATAAAAAGTTTTAGAATGTTTATCACCCTTTTTTGTATAAATATAAAAAAACCGCACCATAGTTGATGCGGTTTATACTAACTAACCCTAAAAAACCAAAATCTTACAAAATCATTATTTCGCGGCCTCTTCTGCTTTTAAAGCAATTTTAGCTCTAATTTTTGCCTCTATTTCGTTTGCCATCTCTGGATTATCGTGTAATATGGTTTTTACCGAATCGCGGCCCTGTCCTAGTTTGTTGCTATCATAGCTAAACCAGCTTCCGCTTTTTTGTATAATTTCTAATTCAACCCCCATATCTATAATTTCTCCAATTTTACTAATTCCTTCTCCAAAAATAATTTCAAATTCTGCTGCTCTAAATGGAGGAGCTACTTTATTTTTCACCACTTTTACTTTTACTCTATTTCCTATTGCTTCGTCACCATCTTTAATTTGCGCCATTCTTCTAATATCTAATCTTACAGAAGCGTAAAACTTTAAAGCATTTCCTCCTGTAGTTGTTTCTGGATTACCAAAAACAATACCTATTTTGTCTCTTAACTGATTAATAAAAATGCAAATTGTATTTGTTTTATTAATAGTTGCTGTTAATTTTCTTAATGCTTGACTCATTAGTCTTGCATGTAATCCCATCTTACTATCGCCCATTTCACCTTCTAATTCACTCTTTGGAACTAGCGCTGCTACTGAGTCTATTACAAGTACGTCAATAGCGCCTGATAAAATTAAACGATCGGCTATTTCTAAAGCCTGTTCACCATAGTCTGGTTGTGAGACTAATAAATTATCTACATCTACTCCTAATTTTTTTGCATAGGCACTATCAAATGCATGTTCTGCATCGATAATTGCACACATACCACCCTTCTTCTGTGCTTCTGCAATTACATGTATTGCCACCGTTGTTTTACCAGAAGATTCTGGCCCGTATATTTCTACAATTCTTCCTTTTGGTAAACCACCAATTCCTAATGCAGTGTCTAAACCAATTGAACCTGTTGATATTACTTCTTGTGGTTCTTGACTTCTTTCATTCATCATCATCACACTGCCTTTACCATAATCTTTGTCGATTTTATCGATGGTTAATTTTAAGGCTTTTAATTTCTCTACGTTTGGGTTACTCATGGTTAGTCGTTTTATGTTTTTCTTTAAATATTTATGTGAAGGTAGGGATAAATTGTTAATAAACTAAAATATTTAGTATTTTTTTACTAATTAACTTAGTTTTTATATTTATACCATTTTTTTTATGATTTAATTTATTGATTTTCAATACATTATTTATTTAGTAATAAATTTAGTATTTTTTATTATTTCTTTTTAAAGTATTTATTTGAGCTAATAAGGGGGTTTTAAAAGAGATATTTTGATAGTTTCATATTGAAATGATCCTGGTTTTCTTGTACTTTATAAAAGTAGTTTATTTTATATTATCCTCTAAAAAAGTATATGTGCATTACTATTGTAGTATTAAGTATTAATACATTTATATAAATAAACTAATACTATTACACCTGTGTATATCTTAATATCTTAGTTATGCACTTATAAATTTTATTTAATTTATTAATTATATAAAACCATAG
>JBEIIN010000013.1:0-15921 GCA_040380795.1 Sediminibacterium sp.
ACTTTTTGTGCTTTTACTAAATCCTTTAAGGCGCGTTGTGTAGATTGCACAGAAGCATCTTCTAAGTAGTTGCCAAAAAACACTAAAGTAATAATGGTGGCCGTGGTTTCATAATAAGCGAATAAAGCGCCTTGTCCAATAAGGGTTCCATATAAACTATACCCAAAAGAAGCGAGTGCTCCAATAGATACAAGAACATTCATATTAGGAATGCCACTAACAATACTATACCAAGCGCTTTTCCCAAAATATAAGATGCCTACAATAAAAACTGGTAGGGTAAGTCCAAGTTGAACATAGGGGTTCATCAAAAAATGTATGTGCACGCCTGGAAGCATATGCAGCACTAAAGGTGCTGTAAACAAAAAAGAAAAAAGCGCGCGGTCTTTATTATTATCCAACCATTTTTTGACTTGCTTTTCTTCCTGCCCTCTTACTTTATAGCCTAGTTTCTGTATGCCCTTAATTAATGTTTCTTTATTTATTTCTTGAGGCATGTCAAACTGTACTTCGCCATCCATAAAACTTACTTTAGGGGCTTCGATGCCACTAGTTTCTAAATATTTATGTATAGATAAAGCGCAATTGGTGCAACTCATGCCGTCTACCTTCCACTGTACTGATTCCATATCCTTTGTTTTCACCCTAAAGGTACGAAGACATTTTAGCTTATTTTAAAGCATTAATACGCTAGCAGAGATTCTATTCTTGCTTATCTTTGGACTATGGAAATGAGCTATTCTTTAACCGAACTAAGTCAGGTGGCAGGGGCCCTCTTGAAGGCCTATGGTCAAAAGCCAATATGGGCTTTTCAAGCGCCCATGGGTGCAGGTAAGACCACTCTTATAGCTGCTATTTGTAAAGAAATGGGAATTACAGACCATGTCGCCAGCCCTACTTTTGCCATTATGAATGAGTACGATGCAGCAGGAAAATTAGTCTTTCACATGGACTGGTACCGTTTGCATGACGAAAAGGAAGCCCTCAGGGCCGGGGTTGAAGCTGCTTTAGAAGAAGCTGACCACTGTTTTATAGAGTGGCCTGAAAATGCCAAAGGCCTACTTCCCGATGATACCCAAGTCTTTCAAATAGAAATTTTAGATCCTGAACATAGAAGGATTTTTATACCTTCATAAAAATATTTTTACAATGAGTAGTATCAAACCACAAATACATAGTGCTTTTTCCTATGAAACACAGGAAGAGGTATTAGATATTCCTCAAAAAAGTAAGCCCTTGTTAATTGGTATTCCTAAAGAAACGGCTTTTCAAGAAAATAGAATTGGACTCATTCCAGAAGCGGTAAGCGTACTTATTGCCAATGGGCATGAAGTGTTAATGCAATCGAATGCAGCAGAGGGTAGTAGGTATTCAGATAATGATTATTCAGAAGCAGGCGCACAAATTGTGGTAGATAAAGAAGCGGTGTATAAATGCCCCATACTTGTAAAAACGGCTCCGCCCGTTGAAGCCGACTTACCTTATTTACAAATGCATCAAACTATTATTTCTCCCTTGCATTTAACGGCAGTGAAAAAAGAATTGATGGAGCAGTTGATGGCTAAAAAAATTACTGCACTAGCAATTGAAAATATTAAAGATGAAAATCAAAACTATCCTATCTTAAGAAGTATGGGAGAAATTACAGGAAGTGCTGTGATGTTAATTGCAGGGCAGTACTTGAGTAATTTCAATCAGGGTAAGGGTGTATTATTAGGAGGTGTGAGTGGTGTCCCACCTACTAAGGTGGTCATTATTGGCGCCGATATTATTGGAGAATTTGCTACAAGAAATGCACTAGCCTTAGGGGCCAGTGTGAAAGTATTTGATAATAATGTTTCAAGATTACAAAGACTTCAAAATAATTTAGGACAAAGAGTTTGGACCAGTGTATTAGAACCTAAAATTTTAGCCAAACAACTTAAAACTTGTGAAGTAGCAGTAGGGGCTTTAAGAAATGATTTTGGAAGAGCGCCCATTGTAGTGACGGAAGAAATGGTAGCAGCGATGCGCCCGGGTAGTATTATTATTGATGTAGCCATTGACAGAGGCGGATGTTTTGAAACCAGTGATTTAACCAATCACGAAAACCCAATCATTATTAAACATAATGTTCTTCATTATGGCGTACCGAATATTCCTAGCGGGTTTGCGCGAACCGCTAGTCAAGCCATTAGCAATGTACTAATGCCTTTATTAGTGCAAGTGGGTGACCAAGGAGGGCTTGCCGAAATTATTTGGCAACAAGCACACTTAAGAGAAGGTATTTATTTATACAAAGGGGCTTTAACCGACTTGTATATTAGTGCAAAATTTGATTTGAAATTTACCGATCTGAATTTGATCATTGCAAGTAGAAGCTAGTCTAGCTTATAATCCATTAAATTTACTTGTTCTTCACAGAAATGATATTCTGCTGGGTCATTACTACCTACAATAATTAATTTATGCATCGCATACTCTTTAATTAAAGTATCATACAAGGCGTAACCTTCTTTATCTAAATTACTACAAGGCTCGTCTAATAATAAAATAGGGCAGTCGGAAAAAATAGCCAAGGCTAATTTTAATCTTTGCTTCATACCACTGCTATAATAACGAATTTGTTTGTGCGCTGCATTTTTTAAACCAATGAGCTCCAGTATTTTTTCAGTACTCAAGTCTTTTTGAATAGATTTAAATTGAGCTTGAAATTTAAATTGCTCGGTGGCGGTAAATTCTTCTACTAATTCTAAATAAGGAGCTGCAAAACTTATTTGCTCATATATATTAATGGCATCAAAAGGACTCCATGATATACTACCCTTGGTAAGACCGCTATAACCCGCAATAATTTGTAGTAAAGTACTTTTTCCAGAACCATTGTTGCCTACTAGTGCATAATGCTTACCTGCTTCAAATTGAAAATTAAGATTTTTAAAAATCCATTCTTTATTAAATCGTTTGCAGGCTTGTGCTAGGCTTATTTGCATAAATGATTAGTCTTCTTCCACCACTCCTTTGCCAAATCTTTTAATAACCCCTCTGCCGCTATCGCGAATAAAGGTTACAATTTCATCACGCTCATCAGTGGCTGGAATTTCTTCTTCAATAAATTCAAGTGCCTGCGTGGTGTTCATGCCTTTATTAAATATATAACGGTATATATCAAGTATGTGGTTAATTTTTTCTAAATCAAAACCTCTTCTTTTTAATCCTACACTATTTACGCCACCATAACTTAATGGATTGCGCACTGCTTTAATATAAGGAGGTACGTCCTTGCTTACCAAGCTACCTCCAGCGATATAGGCGTGTTGTCCAATGTTTACAAACTGATGCACGGCACTCACTCCTGCAATCCAAGCATAGTCCCCTAAGGTTACATGGCCTGCAATTTGCACGCTATTACTTAATATACAGTGGTTGCCTATAATACAATCATGTGCAATATGACTATAGGCCATAATTAAACAGTCATTACCTACTTTAGTAATCCATCTGTCGGAAGTACCTCTGTTAATAGTAACAAATTCACGAATGGTAGTATTATCTCCAATTTCAACAGTTGTTTTTTCTCCGTTAAATTTTAAATCTTGTGGATCGGCGCCAATAACAGCACCAGGAAAAATGCGACAATTTTTTCCAATTTTTGTACCATTCATAATGGTTACAGAACTTCCAATCCATGTACCTTCTCCAATAGTTACTTCGCCGTGTATAACGGTAAACGGATCAATCTTAACATTAGATGCAATTTTTGCATTTGGATCAATATAGGTAAAGGGATGTGTCATATGTATACTAGGGGTTCAATTATTTATCTGTTCTTTTTACAACTTGTGCCACCAAGTCTGCTTCGGTGACTACTTTGCCACCTACATATACGGTACCACGCATTTCACAAATACCTCTTCTAATAGGGCTGGTTAATTCCATTTTTAACAACATAGTATCACCTGGTTTAACCATTTGTTTAAACTTGCAATTATCAATCTTTAAAAAATAAGTATCGTATTCTCCTTTTGGCATGGCGTTAATACAAAGTATACCACCTGTTTGTGCAAGCGCTTCAATTTGTAAAACACCTGGCATAACAGGATTGCCTGGAAAATGTCCTGGGAAAAACCATTCGTTGAAGGTTACATTTTTTACACCCACAATAACGGTGTCTGTTAATTCAATTATTTTATCAACGAATAAAAACGGATGACGATGTGGTAAAGTTTTTTCAATTTGCTCTAAAGCAAATACCGGAGTGGCGGCGGGATCGTAAACAGGCACATCTTTAACGTGCTTATTTTTTTTGATGTACTGCTTAATTTTTTTAGCAAACTCAACATTACTGCTATGGCCTGGTCTATTGGCAATAATGCGCGCTTTAATAGGATAGCCAATTAAAGCTAAGTCACCAATGACATCTAATAACTTATGTCTTGCAGGTTCATTAGGAAATCTTAATTCTAAATTATTCAAATAGCCTTCGCTTTTTACTTCAATTTTTTCTCTTTTAAACACCTTCGCTAGTCGACTCATTTCTTGCTCAGTCACTGGCTGGTCCACCACCACAATGGCGTTGTTAATATCGCCGCCTTTAATTAAATCATTTTTTAATAAAGCTTCTAGCTCATGTAAAAAACAAAATGTTCTACAAGGAGCAATCTCAGATTTAAATTCTTTAATGGTTTTTAAGGCCGCATGTTGAGTTCCTAAAACCGGGCTATTAAAATCTATTAAAGTGGTGATTTGATAATCTAGTGCAGGAAGTGCTACCATCTCTACACGCTTCGCATCATCGTAGTGAAAAATATTTTCATCAATACTATACCAAGCTTTTGCTGCATCTTGTTCTAGCACACCTGCCTTTTCAATGATCTCAATAAAAGGAGAGGAGCTACCATCGATAATAGGAATTTCAGGCCCGTTGACTTGTATTAAACAGTTGTCAATTCCTAAACCCACTAAGGCAGCTAGTATATGTTCTACGGTACTTATTTTAGCATCGCCTACTTGTAAGGTGGTACCTCTACTTGTATCGGTGACTAAATCGCAGTCTGCTTTAATAATAGGTTGGTTGGGTAAATCTGTTCTTTGAAATTGATAACCAAAACCTGGGTTGGCCGGATTCAAAGTCATTTCTACTAAAACTCCAGTATGTAATCCAGTTCCACTAATACTAATGTTCTTTTCAATAGTATGTTGTTTGTCGGGATTAAAATGTTGATCCATGCTTTTATTGTTTAATGTATATCGCCTTTGTATATCACCTTCTTAAAGCCGTGATATTCAGCAAAATTAGCTGATTTAACCTTTTTGAGACAGTTGTTGGACCATTATTTCCAATTCTTTAACTCTTTTTTCAAGTGCAGGTAGGTTTTTTTGATGTACTTGAGCCCTTAAAGCGGCAGATTGCTCGCCTGCAGGATAACCAGCAAGGGTAATGCCAGCTTCTTTGAAGTCCTTGGTAATGCCCGCTCTAGCGGCTACTTTAATACCATCTGCAATAGTTAAGTGTCCAATGGTGCCAGACTGGCCACCCATCATAACGCCTTTACCAATCTTGGTGCTTCCGCTAATGCCCACTTGAGCAGCAATGACTGTATTTTCTCCTATTTCAACGTTATGTGCAATTTGAATTAGGTTATCAATTTTCACGCCTTTTTTGATAATAGTGGAACCAATAGTTGCTCTATCAATAGTGGTGTTGGATCCAATTTCAACATCATCTTCAATAATTACATTTCCAAGCTGAGGAATTTTTTGATAAGATCCATCTGCTTTGGGGGCAAATCCAAAACCATCACTTCCAATAATGGATCCCGCATGAATGGTAATATTATTACCAAGTACACAGTCCGAATAAATAATAACACCCGCATGAATGGTTACATTATTTCCTATGCTTACATTTTCACTAATAACAGCATTTGAAAATATTTTTACATTGTTTCCTGTTTTTACATTTTCACCAATGTAGGCGAAGGCGGCTATAAAATTTTGTTCACCTAATTGTGCAGTGAATGCTAAAAAAGAAGGAGATTGAATACCCACTAAATTTTCATTTTTCATTTCTTGGTACTTCGTTAATAAAGTAGCAAAAGCAGCATAGGCATCAGGTACTCTAATTAAAGTAGTAGCTATCTTCTTTTTTAGAACCAAAGACTCGTTTACTATAATTACTGAAGCCTTTGTTGAATAAAGAAAGTCCTCGTATTTTGGATTGGCTAAAAAAGAAATTTCCCCAGGCATGGCCGATTCTATTTTACCAAATTGTTCTACCACAGCAGTCGCGTCTCCTTCAATTTTTCCTTGAATAAGTAATGCAATCTGTTGGGCGGTAAATGAAACCATAGGGGTGTTGTTTAATTGAGGGGGTTATGCTTTTAATAAGCAAATGTAAAATTTTTTAACGGGTGCTGAGAGACTTTCATTAATGATTGTGTCTTGTATTTTAGAAATACTGCTTACCTCGCCTGATTTAAGTAATATTTTAATAGTTTCTACATCTTCTTTGTACAAAGTATTAGAAGCAGTGCCTTTAAAACATAAATAAGATAAGTCGGTATCGTTCATAGGAAAGGCTGCCTTGGTTTGTGCATAGGCACTGTCCCATTCTTGCTTTGAAATAGGGTTTGATTGCAGCTGGCATTTATACCCTTTTCTAGTCATCAGCCTTTGGCATAATAAGGACAGCACAGGGTCGCTATGGTGTTGCCACTTTTTGATGGCAAATAAGATATCGGTATCGTCTAATTGGCAGTAAAAATCCAAATTAATATCGCTTAATTTCCCGCTAAATTCTCCTAAGAAATAATCCAAAACCTCAGAAATTTTTACGGACTGGTCTTTTTGCTGGTATAAATACTGTGCGCGTTCTATAATTTTAACCAGCATATTTTCCGAAGCAATAACGGTTTTATGTTGGTATACCTGCCAGTACATAAGTCGTCTCGAAAGTAAAAATTTTTCCACACTATTAATTCCTTTTTCTTCTACGACTAATTCATTGTTATGTACTGTGAGCATTTTTAAAATTCGCTCATAACCTACCACGCCTTCACTTACGCCTGTGAAAAAACTATCGCGAGAAAGATAGTCTAAGCGGTCTACATCTAATTGCCCACTAATTAATTGGTGTAAAAACTTTTTAGGGTATTGGTTGGTAAATATTTGAATAGCTAAATCTAATTTGCCTTTTAAATTTTCTCCCGGGCCTTCATTTAATTTTTGCATGATTAATAAAGAAAGGTCCTCGTGGCTTACCCCTTTTAATAAAACATTTTCAAGTGCATGAGAAAAAGGGCCGTGTCCAATATCGTGTAATAAAATAGCTGCTTTAGCTGCTTGCGCTTCTTCAGGGGTAATCTCAATGCCTTTATCTTTTAATTCTGCGATGGCAATACACATTAAATGGTAGGCGCCTAAAGAATGATGCAGTCGCGTATGCACTGCACCAGGGTAAACTAACTGTGCCAATGCCATTTGTTGTATCCTTCTTAATCTTTGGTAATAAGGATTTGCAATGAGTTCAAATATAACTGGGTCGTTGATGGTAATAAAGCCATGAACGGGATCATTTATAATTTTTCGGTGTGTAAAAGCCATAGTTAAATTGTGTTCACAAAGGTACGAAATGTGAATAACTCCTAGCGCTTATTTAAAACAGTAATTATACAAAAAACTACCTTTGTTGGCGACGTATTATCCTATAAATCAATACTTACTATGAAATTGACCCAAACAACTTTAGACAAATTAGAAGACATTTTAGGTGAATCAGAATTTGTGGTGCGTTATGAGCGTGGGAATTTTCAAAGTGGCTGGTGCTTGTTAGAAGCTAAAAGAATTGTGGTCTTAAATAAGTTCTTGAATTTAGAGGCCAGAATTAATACATTATTAGAGTTAATACCTGTTTTAGATATCCAATTTGATAAATTAACGCATGAATCTCAAAAGCTTTATACGGAAGTGCAAAAGCTTTCATTGACAGAAGCTAAGATGGCAGCAACAACGGATTAAATTAACGGCGGCATAAATTACATAGTTTGCTCGATATTACTATTTTAGGATCAGGAACAAGTACAGGCGTCCCTTTGATAGGATGCAATTGTGAAGTATGCACTTCCACTAACCCCAAGAATAAAAGATTAAGAACCAGTATTAAAATAAGTTCTTCCACCACCACGGTGGTCATTGATACAACGCCCGATTTCAGGTATCAAATGCTGAGAACCAACACCACTCAAATTGATGCAGTTGTTTTTACGCATCCACACCGAGACCATTATGCAGGTTTGGATGATATCAGACCTTTCAATTTTTTTTCGCAAAAGCCTATGGCTATTTATGCTAATGCATTAACGCAAGTAGCGATTAAAAGAGATTTCTATTATGCTTTTGAAAAAGATAAAGATGCGGGTTTGCCTGAAATGATTTTACATACTATTGACAAAGATAGTTTCACCATTGGAGACATTCCATTTATACCCATTCGGGTGATGCATAGAGAGATGCCCGTGCTGGGTTTTAGAATGGGCGATTTCACCTATATCACCGATGCTAATTATATACCGGAGCTGGAAATGGAAAAAATTAGAGGCTCGAAGGTTTTAATTTTAAATGCCTTGAGAAAACAAACACATCCCACGCATTATAATCTAGAGCAGGCCTTAGCTGTATTGTCTAGCTTAGATATACCTACAGTGTATTTCACGCATTGTAGTCATCAAATAGGCCTGCATGATGAAGTGGAATCCAGTCTACCAAAGGGTATTCATCTAGCCTATGATGGTCTTCAGTTCTCTGTTTAAAGTCATTGCTATTTTTGAGCAAGTTTCTTTTATTAATTTATTTTTCTAATGGCTGGCAGTATTTATACGCTGCATTTGCATTTTAATTTTAGCTAACTAGTGTAAAAATTACTTATGCAAAGCGGTTGGAAGTCCTATTTTATATTCTCCAAAAAAGAACAAAGGGGTATCATGGTATTGGGCATCATTTTATTAGGCACGATGCTTATGGGTATACTATTTCCTAGAAAAAAGATGTCGATGAAAGATCAATCCAATAAGTACTATTATGAAAAACGTAATGTATATGAAAAAAATAATAGATCAGAAAGTAGTACGGCTCAGCAAAGAGGGCCCTTATTTTATTTTGACCCCAATACCATGGATAGCATGACAGCCATTAGATTAGGCATACCTAGTCGACAAGTAATAACCTTAATGCGCTATAGAAATAAAGGAGGCAGGTTTTATCGTAAAGAAGATATTGCTAAGCTTTATGGGCTCAAAAGAGATTTAGTAGAAAAATTAATTCCTTATGTAGTTATCAAAAAAGTAGATAGAAATGAGCCTTTAAAACAGGATGTAAATAAAAACTTAAATGAATGGACTATTGATATTAATATTTCTGATGAAAAGCAGTGGGCGGCTAAAACAAAATTAAGCCCAGCTATTATTAAAAATATTATGAGGTATAGAAATTATCTAGGAGGCTTTACGAATTTGAATCAAATGAAAAAGGTATACGGCTTTACAGAAGCCAATTATTATTTATTAAAACCACATTTTACATTGGGGAAAATGAATCTTCTTAAACCAAATGCAAGTGAGATGTCCTTTGAAAGCTGGAAGGCCCTTGGCCTATTTCAAGACCGAGAAATTATCCAAATTTTACGCATTAGAAAAGAAAAGGGGGGCCATATTGGATGGAAAGAATTGGTCATTCTATTTGACTTAACTGCAGAGCAGGCCGAAATACTTCAAGCTGCTATTCAAATAAGTGAATGAAAACCAATTACTTAAAATGGTTACTTCGCTGCTTTAAAAATTTGATTCACTGCGCCTCCTAACATAGGAAATTTTTCTTTTACAAAAGCGGCAATGGTTTCAATAGATTGTTTTGCTTGTTCTGGTGTTACATTCGCTTCTTTTACTAGGCGATCAATTAATTCTTGCATGATAATTTATTTGAGGGTGTTATGTATAAAATTTAAAATCTTGGAATTATGCTATTTTTAAAGTTAAGCTACTTTTAAAGTACTTAACTTACTCTTGTTAAACATTTTTTTTGCGTAGTCAATGGTTACATTGAATTCAGTTGCAGCAGTACCTGGCATTTCAAACATGGCTTGGGTAAATAAGCTTTCACAAATACTTCTTAAACCTCTAGCACCTAATTTATATTCCATGGCCTTCTCCACAATAAAATCATAAACTTCATTGTCAATGGTTAATTTTATTTTTTCAATAGCAAAAAGCTGAGTGTACTGTTTGATAAGGGCGTTTTTAGGTTCTGTTAAAATGCTTCTTAAAGTAGCAGCATCTAAAGGTTCTAAATGCGTAATGATAGGAAGCCTTCCCAGTAGCTCTGGAATTAATCCAAAAGATTTAATATCCTGCGCATTCACAAAACGAAGTAAATTCTTTCTTTGTAATTCTTGTTCATCTTTATTGACGCTAAATCCAATAGCGTTGGTATTAATTCTTCTGGCAATAATTTTATCAATACCATCAAAAGCGCCACCGCAAATAAATAATATATTCTTAGTGTCCACCTTGATCATTTTTTGTTCTGGGTGCTTACGACCTCCTTGAGGGGGTACTAATACATCGGTACCTTCCAACATTTTTAATAAACCTTGTTGAACCCCTTCTCCACTTACATCTCTAGTAATAGAAGCGTTATCTCCCTTGCGGGCTATTTTGTCTATTTCATCTATATATACAATACCTCTTTCTGCTGCTTCTACATCATAGTCGCAGTTTTGTAATAAGCGCGTTAACATGCTCTCTACATCTTCCCCTACATAACCTGCTTCTGTAAATACAGTGGCATCCACAATGGCAAAAGGAACATTTAATAATTTAGCAATGGTTTTAGCTAATAAGGTTTTACCTGTGCCTGTTTCGCCAATCATAATCACATTACTTTTTTCAATTTCTACTTCGTTTTTATTTGTAGTAGGTAAATTGATACGCTTAAAGTGATTGTATACAGCTACACATAATATTTTCTTTGCTTCATCTTGACCAATAATGTACTGGTCCATAAATGCCTTGATGGCCATTGGCTTCTGTACTTTTAGGGTACCTGCCTTGCCTTCTGCTTTTTTCTGGTGAAACTCTTTGACAATAATTTCATGTGCATGCTCTATACAGTTTTCACAAATATGTCCGTCTTGACCAGCGATCAGAATTTTTACTTCGTCGCGGTTGCGGCCACAAAATGAACAATGTATAGCGGGAGATTTTGCCATTTTCATGTTTTAGAGTTGTTTGGCGATTTTATCTACAATACCGTAGGCCATCGCTTCTTTAGCATCCATCCAATAATCTCTATCAAAGTCACTCATAATTTGAGCTACAGTTTTACCACAATTCTCCGCTAATATTTTAGCGCCTAATTCTTTAGTCTTACGAATTTGTTCAGCGTGAATTTCAATATCGGTACTATTGGCTTGAAAATAACCGCCAATGCTTGGTTGGTGTATCATGACTTCGCCATGCGGGAATATAGTTCGCTTTCCTTTTTCACCAGCACTCAATAAGATAGAACCCATACTTGCCGCAAGGCCCATACAAATTGTATGCACAGGGCTTTTTATTAGTTTAATGGTATCGTACATAACCATGCCGCTGGTGACCACACCGCCTGGGCTATTAATGTAAAATTTAATCTCAGCACCTGGCTTATCTGCTTCTAATAATATAAGTTTATTCACGATATCCTTAGCCGACTTGTCGTCTACAGGGCCCCATAAATAAATAGCTCTTTTCTCAAAAAAAAGATGCTCCATTTTTTTATTTAAAAAACTAGGCGCCGCCTCTTCTTTTTTATCTTCTTTAGGTTCTTCTTCCTCCTCCATTAAGTATCTCTTGTTGACTATCATAAAATGTATTTGAACAGTAATTTTATTTTTTTAATTTTCTTGGGTTGGTTAATAAGACTTCGTCTACCAATCCATATTCTTTTCCTTCTGCAGCAGTCATCCAAAAATCACGATCGCAATCCTTGGCCACTGTTTCAATATCTTTATGTGTATGATGTGCA
Organism: Sediminibacterium sp.; assembly: GCA_040380795.1. Lineage (GTDB taxonomy): Bacteria > Bacteroidota > Bacteroidia > Chitinophagales > Chitinophagaceae > Sediminibacterium. The sequence goes on from JBEIIN010000013.1 coordinate 12,037, forward strand.
ATCACTTCATACAATTCATTTTTTAACTTCTTAATTTCTCTAGCTGTAATTTCAATATCAGAAGCCTGTCCACCAATGGCACCGCTAGGTTGGTGCAACATAATTCTACTATGTTTTAAGGCAGTTCTTTTTCCTTCTACTCCAGCACATAATAAAATAGCACCCATGCTCGCGGCCATTCCTGTACAAATAGTGGCTACATCGGGACTAATAAATTGCATGGTATCATAAATACCTAGGCCTGCATACACGCTTCCGCCTGGGCTATTGATATACATTTGAATATCCTTGGTGCGATCGGTACTTTCTAAAAAAAGTAATTGAGCGGTTACAATATTGGCTACATAGTCGTTGATGCCCTCGCCTAAAAATATAATACGGTCCATCATCAATCTACTGAATACATCCATGCTGGCTACATTCATAGGGCGCTCCTCAATAATATAAGGAGTTAGGTTGGTTACACTTTTTTTGTATTGGTGTAAAGTATTGCTACTGATACCCTTATGCTTGATGGCATACTGCTCAAATTCTTGTCCTAAATTCATAATTGCTTTTTTCTGTAAGTAAAGGTAAATCCTTGTAATCAAAGGAAGTACAAAAAGGGTGCCAAACTTTGGTTATGGATGGCTCCATTTGAGCCAAATTATATTGACAATCAATAAGATAGGGTTTTATGAAAAGACTAATGCTTATGATTATTCAACATATCGGCGAATTTCTCCGCTTCTATGGCTTCATCCTTAGCTTCTACTTCGGACTCGATGGCAGTAAATAATTTGTCCGTACTTATTCTTTGATAACTATCTTCTACAAATTTTCTGTCCTGCATCATTCTCACTGCGTAGTCTTCTAACCATTTATCATTATCTCCTAAGGCGCCCATTTGTGGTCCCATATAACTCATCAATTGTTGCTTCGCGAAGTTCTTTAAGTCTTCTGCTACTACTTCAATTTTATGATCTAATGTTAATTGACTATTGATTAAAGTCCATTTTAATTGGTCTTGGAATACTGGATATTCTTTTTCTGTTTCTTCTTCAGTTCTTTGCTTCTCTCCACCTTTTTGTAACCAACGTTTTAAGAAGGCCACCGGAAATTCCATTTTAGTTTGATCAATTAAGCCATGATAAATTTGATCATGAATTTGATTTTTCGCTTGTTGCTCATAATAACCTTCAATATCTTTTTTGATTGCCGCTCTAAATTCTTCTTCAGTTTTAATAGCGTCATTAGGATAAGTGGCTAAAAATAATGTTTCATCTAAGGCAGCTTTTTCTACTAAGCCCACTTTAGTGATTAGTATTTTAAAATATTTATCGGCATCTGTTTTTGAAATACCTAAATCACCTATAATAATCTCTAATTCTTTTTCCTCAAAGGCTTTGCTCAATTGGATCACCACCGTGTCGTCCTTCTTTTTGCCCATGAATTGCTTTCTAGCTTTCGCTGCAAAATATTTTACAAGTAAAGAATTGTCTTTTGAAATGCCGCCTTCAACTTCGTTACCGTCTTTATCAGTTTCAGTAAAAGTTATGTTAATTACGTTTTCATCAGACTCCACCATTTCAGGGTCGGTCATTTTACCATTACGCGTTTGAATTCTTTCCACTTCGTTTTGAATCATTTCATCGGTTACTTTTACTTTGTAACGTTTTACTTTAATGCCTTTTACATTTAATGAAAAAGCGGGTTTTAACCCTACTTCAAAAGCAAAATCATAATTAGTAGGTGTATTCACATCCAAAGGAAGCATTTGCGTGTCCATAGGAAGTGGTTGCGCAAAAATTTCTAATTTTTCATTGCTGATATAATGATTCAATTCTGCTTCTACTTTTTTAAGTACTTCGTCAGAAAAAACAGACTGTCCGTACATTTTTTTAATTAAGCCAGCGGGCACCATGCCCTTTCTAAATCCAGGGATGTTTGCTGTTTTAGCATGCTTTTTTAAACTTGTTTCAAAACTAGGGTAGTAGTCCTCTTTAGTAAGGGTCACCGTAAGTTTGTCATTTAATAGACCAATGTTCTCTCTTTTTATGCTTGCCATATTCTTATTTTTTCTAGTAAATTCTAAGGTTTAAGGGGGGGGCAAAGGTAAGTTTTTGCACCTAAAAAACAGCCATTTATATAAAAAAAGCCCCCCGATGACTCGAGGGGCTTTTTTTCTTTTAGTGCGGATGGAGGGGGTCGAACCCACATGCCTCGCGGCGCTAGATCCTAAGTCTAGTGCGTCTGCCAATTTCGCCACATCCGCTTTGGGGTTGCAAACTTAATTTATTTTTTATTATGAATCTCCAATTTTTGGAAAGCCTATGGAATCATGGCCAGAATCTTCTCCAAATAGAGTTGATCTACCTCGTCAAACTGTGCTAACTCGCTGCTGTCTACATCCAAAACCCCCACTATTTTACCCTCTTTAAAAACGGGTAATACGATTTCCGATTTGGAACTACTACTACAGGCAATATGGCCAGGAAATTTTTCAACATCGGCTACTATAATAGTGGCTTCTTTTTCCCAACTTGTTCCGCAAACACCTCTGCCTTTTTTTATTCTGGAACAAGCAACGGGTCCTTGGAAAGGGCCTAATACCAATTCATCTTCCTGTATCCAATAAAAACCTACCCATAACCAATTAAATTGTTCTTTTAAGGCGGCTGCAATATTACCTAGGTTGGCAATTAAATTTGTTTCACCGCTCAATAATCCTTGTATTTGTGGTAGCAATGATTCGTACTGTGTTTTTTTATCTCCTTTGGTAATGGTTAAATCTTCGGCCATAAAAGCAAATGTTTTTTTGAATGAGTTATTAAGTTTCTTGGTTAGTTTAAAAAATTGACACTATTAAATTAGTATAATTTTCTTAGGCTAATGCTTCTGTCTTTTTTTGTAATAATAATTTTAATTCTTTCTTTTCTATTCTTGCTACAAAAAGTATAAAAGCAATTAGCTCGAAACTTGCGATGCTGAGTCTTGCAGCATTATTTTTTGTAATCCATTCTACAAATAAATAAATACCATAGAGTAATAATGTAATTACAAAATAGGCGATTAGTTTTTTAGTGGCATAAGGAATTGGATAAACTTTTTGACCCCATTTATAACTTACATACATCATGGTGCCATAGCAAGCTAAAGTAGCCCATGCACTGGCCATATAACTAAAATAAGGAATGGCAATAAAGTTAATGGTGATGGTAATAACTGCGCCTAGTAAGGTAATCCAAGCGCCTGCCATGGTTTTATTGCTAAGCTTATACCAAATACTTAAATTATAGTAAACACCTAAAAATATATTGGCTATTAATAAAATAGGTACTATGCGAAGTCCCACGTACATGGCGGGATTGCGAATAAATTCTTTCCAAATATCTAAGTATAAAACCACCATTAAAAACATAATACATAGTGTAATGACAAAAAATTTCATCACCCTTGCATAGGTTTTTGGAGCATGCTCTTCGCTAGATTGTTTAAAGAAAAAAGGTTCAGCGCCCATGCGAAAAGCTTGCACTGAAATAGTAATTAAAATAGATAATTTATAACAAGCACTATAAATACCAACAATGGCTTTATTGGCATCAGGGGATCCGCCTGGTGCCCACCAGCCTAACATAATTCGATCAAATGTTTCATTGATCATTCCTCCAAAACCCACAAGTATTAAAGGAAGTGCGTAGAGCATCATTTGTTTCCATAAATTAAAATCAAATGAAAAACGTAAAGCGCCTATTTCTTTATTCAATAATAATAAAACAAAAACATTTTGAATAATGCCTGCTAATAAAACATAGCCCACGGCCCAGTCTGGTTTATACCAAGAACTAATCATACTGCCAGGATGCGTAGCGATATATTCAGGAAGTATACTTATAAAATAATAGG
>JBEIIN010000014.1:0-15913 GCA_040380795.1 Sediminibacterium sp.
ATGAAATATTAAATCAATGGCACGCGCATGGTCAATAACATATAACCAATCACGGGTGTACAAGCCATCGCCATAAACAGGTAATGCTTTTTTATTGATAATATTATGTATAAATAAAGGAATTAATTTTTCTGGAAAATGATTAGGCCCGTAGTTATTAGAACAATTAGAAACTACATAAGGTAGATGATAACTTTCTCCATAAGCACGCACAAAATGATCGCTGGCCGCCTTACTTGCCGAATAAGGAGAGTTAGGGTCGTAGGCAGTGGTCTCTTTAAACAAACCTTCCTTGCCTAGGCTTCCATACACTTCATCTGTTGAGACATGGTAAAAAATATGATTACGATTTTTCTCCCAAGAACCATCATGTGCTTTTTCATAACTTAAGTCGCCCTTCCAATATTCTTTAGCGGTATTTAATAAGTTTACGGTTCCAATCACATTGGTATACACAAAATCTAAGGGAGATACAATGGACCTATCTACATGTGATTCTGCTGCCAAATGTATGACATCGGTAATAATATTTTTTTCAAAAATAGTTTTTAAAGAATCGGCCTCTAAAATATTGGCTTTTATAAAATGATAATTCGCTGACTTTTCGATATCCTTTAAATTCTCCAAATTACCTGCATAGGTAAGTGCATCTAAATTAAAGATTTGATACTGAGGATATTTGGTCACCATTAAACGCACTACATGCGACCCAATAAATCCCGCTCCCCCTGTAATTAATATATTTTTCCCCATCTGAATTTGTATCTTACAAAGATATTAAAACGGGGCTATTTATTACTAAATTTTTTATAACATAATATTCTATGAATCAGCAAAGATATTATTCTCTAGATGTGTTTAGAGGCGCTACTGTGGCGCTTATGATTTTGGTTAATAATCCTGGCTCTTGGGCACATATCTATAGTCCTTTAGGTCACGCTAGCTGGCATGGTTGTACCCCTACCGATTTAGTATTTCCCTTCTTTTTATTTGCAGTGGGTAATGCTATGTCCTTTGTAATGCCCAAATTACAAAATGCAGGTGCTGCTGAATTTTGGTCAAAAATAATAAAGCGAACCCTTTTAATTTTTGGTATTGGACTATTTTTAAACTGGAGCCCTTTTGTAAAATTCTCAGGCACTGAATTAGTATTTAAGCCTTGGGAAATGGTCCGCATTTTAGGCGTACTTCAAAGAATTGCACTTTGTTATTTTTTCGCCTCTATTATTATTTATTATGGGAAATCGCGCATAGCTCTTTTTATAGGCATGATGATACTGGTTATTTATTGGGTGCTTACTTATGCATTAGGCGCGGCCGGTCATCCCTTTAGTTTATCTGGTTATTTTGGAAATAGTATTGACCAGGCTATTTTAGGTGTAACCCATATTTATAAAGGGGAAGGCGTTCCCTTTGACCCAGAAGGATTAACAAGCACATTACCCGCCATCGTACAAGTGATACTAGGTTTTTTAGTGGGTGAATACATCCAGTTAAAAGGAAAGAATTACGAGATGTTAGCGCAATTACTTTTAACAGGTGTGGTACTTATATTCGTTGGCTATATTTGGGATTTTAGTTTTCCTATTAATAAAAAAATATGGACTAGTAGTTATGTATTATATACTTCGGGACTTGCCATGGTTAGTTTAGGTATGCTAATTTATTTATTAGAGTTTCAAAATGCCAAAGGAAAATGGAGTCATTTTTTCGATGTATTTGGAAAGAACCCCTTATTTGTATTTGTACTCAGCGGATTTTTACCGCGTGTATTAGCCTTATTAAGATGGGTGGACCATACAGACGAAAAAGGAGAACCCGTCTACACTTCAGCACTGCCTTGGTTTTATGAGCATGTATGTAAAAATATAAATACTGATTTACGCGTAGGCTCTTTTGTATACGCCTTAAGCATCATTGCATTTTTTGGAATACTTGCTTACTACTTAGATAAAAAGAAAATATACATTAAAGTATAAAGAAAGTTTTAAGAATGAAACCTCCTTAGTTATTTGAGATAACTACTGAAACTTATTTACTTGAAAAGGCTTTCTGCTTTTTCAATATTTTCAGGCTTACCGACATCTAGTAAAATGCTATCGCTGTGGTCGTAATATCCAATTGTACCCTTGGGGGCTGATTGTAAATAAGCATCTATTAAAGAAAACTTACCTCTCATATTATTCGTACTATAAAAACTAGCATGTAGTATTTGAATGCCGCTAAATGCTTTTGCAATAGAATGAATACCCGCAGGTTGTTCAGTATTATTTGCACCAGCCCATTTTTCTTCGCGTGTAGTATTATTTCTCCAACCTATTAAATTACCTTCTGTTGTAAATAATAAATTTCTGCTAGACACTCTACTTGTCACTGCTAAAGTAGCTATATAATTTTCAGCACCCTCGGATAATACTTTATCTGCAGCTATTAATTTATCAATATCTAGGTTAGTTAAAATATCGGCGTTCATCACTAACCAATTTTTTTCTTTTTCAAAAAAAGATTTTGCAAAAACTACACCCCCCCCAGTTTCTAAAACTGCTAAAGTTTCATCTGAAATTAAAACGGTAGAACCCCATCCATTATTGGTTTTAACAGCTTCTATAATTTGATCTGCAAAATGATGCACATTCACCACCACTTCGTTTATACCAAAGGCTTGCAGGTATTCTATATTTCTTTGCAACAAAGATTTTCCATTCACCATGGCCAATGCCTTGGGATGAAAGTCGGTAAAAGGCTTGAGCCTCGTACCTAATCCTGCTGCTAAAATCATGGCTCTCATAGAATCAATTATTTAACCCAATTTTCTTTATTGGTATGTGCTAACAATACTTTGATCTTGTATTTATTTCTAAGGTGCCTTGCCGTTTGTTCTGCGGCAAATACACTGCGGTGTTGCCCACCGGTACAGCCGAAATTAATATGCAGTGAAGTGAATCCTCTTTTTAAATAATCTTCTACAGTAATATCTATTAAATCCCAAACGCTATTTAAAAAATTATTCATTTTAGTTCTTTGTTCTAAAAAATCTTGAACGGGTTTGTCTAAGCCCGATTGTTTTTTATATTCTTCTACTCTTCCTGGATTTAAAATGCCACGCATATCAAATACAAAGCCACCGCCATTATCAGAACTATCCGAAGGAATGCCTTTTTTATAACTAAAGCTATTTATAGTAATTACTAAAGGTGTATTTGCACCAGCAGTAGGTGGTGTAAACCGTTCTATGACTTCTTCACTTACCATCCACTTCAAGATAGATGCAAATACTGGTGTGTCTTTGTCTAAAGTATAAGTTGATAAAAAACTTTTTAGATTTTCTAAGCCTAAAGGAATACTAGTTAAGAAGTGTGCCTTTCTTTCAAACAAGCCTCTAAAACCATAGGCACCTAAAACTTGCAAAAGTCTTAATAATACAAAACCATTGTACTGCTTTTTAAATATTGCAGCCTCTAAAGGGCTCGGTAATAATTTTTGTAATGCAGCAATATAATGATCTAATAATTTTTCTTTCCATTCATTGGATAACCCTGCTTTTGCTTGCCATAACAAGGAAGCCACATCATAAGGCAGGCCTCCTTGCATACCGCCTTGGAAGTCGATAAAATACACTTCCCCATTTTGTACCATAATATTTCTGCTCTGAAAATCGCGGAACATAAAATTATCAAAATGACTCACAGCCAATTGATCGCTTACTATTTCAAACTCATCAATTAAAGCTTGCTTATCATAAGGATATTGTAAAGTGTCTAAGAAATAATATTTGTAATATAGCAGGTCGGTTAAAATAGAATGCTTACCAAAATACTTTGAGGTTAAACATTTGGAATAATCCAAACCCTTGGCTCCTTCAATTTGTAATTTTGCTAAGGCGGTTAAACTTTTTTGAAACAATGCAAATACTGCATCGGTTTTTCCTTCTTGCTCTAAAACATCCAATAAAGAAACCGCCCCCACATCCTCTTGCAAATAAGTATTACAAGATTCATTCACTGCTAAAATTTTAGGAACGGGCATTCCCTTTTCATAAAAATATTCTGCAAAGTAAATAAAGGTTTGATTTTCCTTAATATTCAGATTATAGGTTGCAATCCAGGACTGCTCCCCTTGACTAATTCGAAAATAGATGCGGTCGCCCCCACTTTGAGGTATTTTCTGAATTCGATCCCATGGATGGGGGTGAATTGTACTATATAGATTTTCAATATGCTTTAAAATAGCCTCCATGGGGGTAAAAATTGGTGATTTATGCCTAATAAAAGTAATTAATTATAGCGTATAAAACATAAAACCCAAAAAAGTTGTAAATTGATAACAAATCAAACCCCATGCGCACAAAATTAATCACACTGTTTTTGGTATTTTTTTCTCTTTTAACCCTAAGCAGTTTTGCACAAAAAGAAACTATGAAAGGTGTTATAACAGACGCCAAAGGAAATGCACTTGAAGGTGTCACTATTAAAGTGGTTGCTTCAAAAGCAGTAACTACTTCTTCTAAAAATGGATCATTCAGTATTGCAGCAAATGCCAGCGATGTTTTAGAGTTTAGCTCTATTGGTTTTGAAACAAAAAGACAAGCAGCTGGTGGCAGTTCGATGAAAATAATTTTAACAGCAAGCACTTCTGATTTACAAGATGTAATTCTTGTGGGAAGTCGCGGTACTGGTCGTGCTAAATTAGAGTCGCCAGTTCCAGTAGATGTCATTAAAATTTCAGAAGTTGCAATCAACACGGCAAGAATGGATTTAACGTCTTCTTTAAATTATGCTGCCCCTTCTTTTAATTATAACAAACAATCTGGCGCCGATGGAGCAGACCACGTAGATATAGGTACACTAAGAGGTTTAGGCCCTGACCAAACTTTAGTATTAATCAATGGTAAGCGTAGACATAGCACAGCCCTTGTAGGTTTATTTGGTACAAGAGGTAGAGGAAATTCCGGTGTAGACTTGAACGGATTTTCTCAAGCTTCCGTAGATAGAATTGAAATTTTAAGAGATGGTGCTTCTGCACAATATGGATCTGATGCGATTGCTGGTGTAATGAACGTTATCTTAAGAAAAAATACCAATGAGTGGAATATCACCACAGGTATGGCTGGTTATTATGATAAAAAATTCAATACCAATCAATTCAAAGACAATAAAGATTATTTATACAGTGGCCCAATTGATGGTGTAACAAGTGCCCTTCAAGCAAACCGTGGATTTAACCTTGGTAAAAAAGGTGGATTCATTAATTTATCTTTTGATGTATTGGATCAAGGAAAAACTTTCCGTCAGGCGGCAAGTTCAGACATTGCAGACAAAGATGGTTTACCAACCAATACTTGGAGACAAGGTTTTGGAGATGGTTCTTTAACTTCTTATGGCGCTATGATGAACTTAGAATTACCCTTAGGTGATAATATTAAGTTCTATGCCTTTGGCGGAATGAACAATAAAAAATCTGACGCTTATGCCTATACAAGAAACTGGTCTGCAAGACCAACGCGTGTCCCAGTAAACTCAGATGGTAGTTTGAAATTTGTTCCAGAGATCATGTTCCGTTCAGGTTCTGGTGACACTAGCTTCAACCCACGTATTCAAGCACAGATCCAAGACATCTCTATGGTGACTGGTTTTTCTAAAGACAATAAAAATGGATGGAACTGGGATTTCAGTAATGCATTTGGTTACAATGATTTTCATTATTATGGAGCGGGTACATTCAATGCTTCTGATATTGGCAATGTCACCAAAACAAATTTTGATGACGGCGGATTTAACTTCTTACAAAACACTACCAACTTTGATTTATCTAAACAATATGGTACGGTGAATAATGGAGGTTTAAGAGTGGCTTATGGTGCAGAATTAAGATATGAAGCTTACCGAATTAACAGAGGAGAAGTTGCTTCTTATAAAGCCTACCCAAATAATTTTGGTTTAGAACAAGCACCTGGCGCACAAGGCTTCCCTGGCTTCAGTCCAGATGATCAAGTAGATGCCAATAGAATGGTAACAGGTATGTATGGCGATTTGGAATACACCCCATCTGATGCATTTTTACTTACCGGTGCAGTTCGTGTCGAGAACTATTCTGACTTTGGTGCAGTAAGTACTTTTAAAACATCCTTCCGTTATAAATTAACTACTAACTTTAATCTAAGAGGATCATTTAGTACAGGTTACCGTGCGCCTTCTTTACAACAAAAATATTTCAGCAATACCCTTACTTCTTTCTCTAATGGCGGATTGGTTCAATCTCGTGTAGCCAATAATGATGACCCCATTACAAGACTTGCTGGCATACCTGCTTTAAAGCAAGAAACTTCTAATAACATGAGTCTTGGTTTTTCTTGGAAACCAATGCAGGGCTTATCTGTAACAGTTGATGGCTATCAAATTAAAATGAAAGACCGTGTGGTACTTTCTGGTTTATTTAGCGCAGGTGATGAATCATTACCTACCGCCTTAACTGATAAATTAAAGGGCCTAGGTGTTGCTACTGCACAGTTTTTTGCCAATGCGGTGAACACCACTAATACAGGTGTAGATATCGTAATAGATTACCAAAAGAAACTCTCTGCTACTGAAAAATTGAAATTCTTATTGGTGGGTAACATACAAGGAATTGAAATTGACGCAATCAATGTACCAGATGCTTTAAGTACAACAGAGTATAATGCCAATACCTTTTTTAATGATAGAGAGAAGTACTTCTTAAAAGCTTCTGCACCTTCATCTAAATTCTCTTTCACTGCAGACTACACTAAAAAGAAAGTGAGTATTGGTGCAAGAGTCACTTATTTTGGTAATTTAACCTTAACCGGATTTGGTTATAATGGAGATGGGATTAACCCAGAAGTGCCTTCCGATGCTGACGAAAATGTTTTTTTACCAGAACTCTTTAACTATGGTGGTAAATTCAGTACTGATATTTACAGCAATATTCAGTTAAGCAAAAAAGTAACCTTCATCTTTGGCGCAGACAATATTTTCAATGTACACCCTGACTTTGCTGTGAATCCTCAAGCTAAATATTGGGCAGGTGACAATGAAACTGGTGGACCATGGGATGGCGTACAAATGGGCTACAATGGTTTAAGACTATTTACCAAATTAGCTTTCCGATTCTAAATCGTATCGATAGAATGTAATAACTTTAAAGCCTTCTCGTTCATTCGGGAAGGCTTTTTTTATCTTATACTAATTAATACATAAATAGATGAAATACAATAATACTTTTTCGTAGCGAACTTTGTGAGCGAAGCGATCAGAGAGCCAGAAAAAGGTATTTTGTATTTTATCTAGTTGAAAAATATATAATAACGATATATAGAATTTAAATAACTATCATGAAAAAAATAATTACTAGCTGTGCTATTTTATTATTGACTGCATTAACAGCATCAGGGCAAAACGGCATTGTAGTTTTTCAAACCGATTTTGGTACCAAGGATGGCGCGGTATCGGCGATGAAAGGCGTGGCTACTGCGGTGGATGCTTCTTTAAAATTATATGACCTTACACATGATATACCTGCTTATAATATTTGGGAGGCTGCTTATAGATTAGATCAAACAGTGGGCTATTGGCCTGTAGGTACAGTGTTTGTATCGGTGGTAGACCCAGGTGTAGGTACCGAAAGAAAGTCGGTGGTGGTGAAAACAAAATCGGGACATTATATAGTGACACCCGATAATGGTACACTTACATTAATTGCCTTATCATTAGGTATTGATTCCATTCGTGAAATTGATGAAGTAACTAATAGAAGAAAAAATTCAGCAGCTTCTTATACTTTTCATGGAAGAGATGTATACGCTTATACAGCAGCTCGTTTAGCATCCCGCAAAATAAGTTACGATCAAGTGGGTAAAATAAGTACGGCTGCTATTAGCTCCCTAAGTTTTCAAAAAGCAGCATTAGTGGGTAATCAATTAAAAGGCACTATTGATATATTAGATATTCAATATGGAAATATTTGGACCAATATAGACCAAGCCTATTGGAAAAAATTTAACGCTATAGCGCACAGTAAAAATGAAATACAGGTAGAAATTTTTGAAGGAAAAAAATTAGTGTATACAGGTAGTATGCCTTTTGAAAATACTTTTGGTGGCGTTGCTATGGGAAAACCACTTGCCTATTTAAATAGTTTAATGAATGTATCTTTTGCCTTGAACCAAGGAAGCTTTTCTGAAAAATACCATGTATATGCCGGCAGTAATTGGACTGTAACCCTGCAGTGGATTAAATAATTAACTCGAAAAATTAATTAAAAACAGTAGCGTTTTTTATTGCTGTAAAAATTTGGCTAATAAACTATGGAAATGATGTGTGCCTTGCTCCCTGGTTGTGGCATATCTTCCATAGTGGTAAAAACGAGAGCGAATACCTTCTTGCACATGCTGTACAATTTCTTCATCCTCTTGTTCTACTGTATCTAAGCCACTTCCAGCACCTTGGCCTAGTTTACTTGCATCAAATACAAAACTTAAAAAGCTCACCTTGGTATTACCTGCATCAATGGGCGTAATGATATTCACCGACAAGCCCCAAGGATAAAAATTAAACATCATATTAGGAAAAACCCAAAAATAATAAGCAGCAATTTTTTTACCTGCATCGGGATGCGCGGTAAGAATATCAAAACAATTTTCATTATTTTTTGCAATCCCTAATTGCAAACTTGCATAAGGAAATAACTCAGTGGAATAATCTTTAAAATCTAAAAAAGCATTAAGTCCTGGATGTACAAAAGGAATATGAAAGCCTTCTAAATAATTTTCACAGTACAAAGCCCAATTAGATTTAATATAATAATCATTCGATCTTGCTGCATCAAAAATTAATTGATCAATAGGCAACCATCCTACGCGCTTTTGCATTTCTTGAAAAAAAACTTCTGGGCCAATGCCTTTGGTTAATTGTGTAAATAATAATGGCCCCCATTGAAATAAAGGCAAATTATGTAAATGATTATTTTCTGGAATAAAATTTTCCACTGCCGTAAACTCTGGCATAGAAATAAATTTTCCATCTAAATGAAAAGCCCTTCCATGGTATTTACAACGCAAATGTTTTTGCGCAGAACAAGGTTCGTATACCATTAAATTTCCTCGGTGGGTACAAACATTTGATAAACAATGAACTTGATTATTTGTATCTCTTGTAAGTACCAAGGGCTCATTAATATAATTTTCCAATAATTTAAATGGATGTGCGTCGCCTACATTCGGAATCATACCTGTATGTCCAATATACTGCCAGCTAGGGGCAAATATTTTTTCTTTAGAAGCTTCCAGAATTTGAGGCTCTAAATAAAAAGAAGTGTCAATGGTTTTGGCCCTGCCAATAATAGGATCGATATAAAATTTAGACATACTACCACAGTTTCGGGCCCAATATACGCCAACCCCCTTGATAAAGTCCTGATGTTAAACCGCCTACAGAAAATAAATCTTCCAAAACAGGGTAAAAATCGCAGAAAAAAAGGGTATAAATAAATGTAGTAAATACTAAATTATTTAGTTAATATTGCTAATAAATTTAGTTTTATGTCATTTATAGATAGAGAGCCAGCAGAAGGAATTGCTACCCAGCAAATTAATAAGAACTACCAATCGGGTCAAATTATACAGGCCAATGCCACCGGTTTTGGGGCTGCCTCCGACGATTTTATGGAAAGAGGTATTGACCTGAACGAGCAACTTATTCGCAATAAGCCCGCTACTTTTTTCTTTCGCGTTAACAGCGATGCCATGTTAGGTGCCGGCATTCATATAGGCGATATTTTAATTGTAGACAGAAGCCTTCCTGCGAGCTCAGGCAAAGTAGTCGTAGCTGTTTTGAATGGAGAATTTTTAGTACGCCGATTACAAATACAAGAACATAGCATTAGCCTTGTTCCTGAAAATAAAAGATATGGCATTATTCAAGTAGCTCAACTAGAACAGTATAGCACTTGGGGCATTGTTAGTTTTGTGATACATAGTTTGTAAAATGGTTCACCTTGAAAATATTTTTTTGTGCAAGCCATTGTAGATTGTAATAGTTTTTATTGTTCTTGTGAAAGGCTTTTTCAACCACAACTTAAACAAGCTCCTATTGTGGTCTTAAGTAATAACGATGGTTGTATTGTATCTCGTTCCGATGAAGCGAAGCAGTTAGGTATTTCTATGGCCGTTCCTTATTTTCAAGCCAAAGAACTCATTGAAAAAAATAAAGTACACGCTTTTTCTTCTAACTATCATTTATACGGAGACCTTAGTTGGCGCGTCATGGAAACCATGCGACAGCTACTGCCACCGGGCTGTGTAGAAGTGTATTCGGTAGACGAAGCCTTCTTAGATTTAGCACATATTGAGCCCGATGCCTTAGAAGCCTTTTGCATCAACATTAAAAACACCATTGAAAATTGGACGGGTATTTCTGTGTCTATTGGCGTAGGGCCTAATAAAGTATTAAGTAAAGTAGCCAACCGATTAGCTAAAAAAAATAAAATAAAAACAGGTTGCATTGTTATTTTAAATACTACTCAAAAAATACAAAAAGCTTTACAAGAAACACCGGTGGAAGATATTTGGGGTATTGGTTTTAGTTATAGCGAAAAATTAAAAATATACGGTGTGCACACGGCCTTTGCACTTAGTATCAAAGACCTTAGTTGGGGCAAACGTTTTTTAGGCGGCATTACAGGTATTAAATTAATAAGAGAATTAAAAGGTCATAAAACGCATGGCATGCAAGCGCCTCGCAACGAAAAAAAAATGATTGCCACTACCCGCATGTTTGGAAGAGAAGTAAGCGATTGGCAAGAAATAGAAGAAGCCCTCGCTACCTATGCCGCCCGTGCGACTGAAAAATTAAGAAGACAACATAGTGCGGCCTGCGGTATAAGTGTTTTTTTACTCAAAAAAGCGCCTGTTCATTTAGACAAGGCATACTACCACAGGGGCAGGCAAGTAAGTGGCTTCACCCTACTTGACAACCCCAGCCAAATTAGCCCCGATATTATTAAAGCGGTAGTCACCCTAGGCAAAAGCTTATTTGAGCAGGGGGAGATTTATAAAAAAGCGGGTGTGATCTTAAGCGATTTTGTCCCCGATAATAGCCTTCAAACCAATTTATTTGTTGCCCCTAGCGACACCAGACGTAAGAAACTTATGAATGTTATAGACAATATGAATGCCGCCTACCGCAACGATATAGTGAAATTTGGCACAAGTGGTACTCAAAAAAACTGGAAAATGCGTAGCGAAAGGCGCAGCAAACGCTATACCACCCGCTGGGAGGATCTATGCCTAGTAAGGTAAAAGCTGGTGGAAAACCCATTCCATAAAAATTCGTAGAAATGATTTCGCTGATGTATTTTTGCCCAATTTAATACCTATGAGCAAGACGCTACATTCTAACGAATCTATCTCCACCAAAAAGAAGAAAATTATTGTTTTAGGCAGCGGCCCCAATAGAATTGGACAAGGTATTGAATTTGATTATTGTTGTGTACATGGATTACTAGCCGTTAAAGAATCAGGATACGAAGCCATCATGGTGAACTGTAACCCAGAAACAGTTTCTACCGATTTTGATATGGCAGATAAATTATATTTCGAACCCGTTTTCTGGGAACATCTTTGGGAAATTATTGAACTCGAAAAACCAGAAGGTGTTATTGTACAATTAGGAGGTCAGACCGCCTTAAAATTAGCAAAGCGTTTAAGCGAAAGAGGCATTAAAATAATAGGTACTTCTTTTGATAGCTTAGACATTGCAGAAGACAGAGGTCGTTTCAGTGACTTACTAAAAGAATTAAGTATCCCTTATCCCGATTACGGAACAGCCTATACTGCAGAAGAAGCTATTGAGGTAGCGAATAAAGTAGGTTACCCAGTACTCGTAAGACCTAGTTATGTGATTGGTGGACAGAGAATGCGTATTGTCATTAACGACGCAGAAGTAGAAAAAGCAGTAGTAAGTATCTTAAAACATATTCCAAGCAATAAAATATTAATCGATCATTTCTTAGATCGTTGCCAAGAAGCAGAAGTAGATGCCATTTTTGATGGGGAAACTTTTCATGTCATGGGTGTGATGGAACATATTGAACCAGCAGGTATACATAGTGGAGATAGCAATGCGGTCTTACCAGCATTTAATTTAACACCACTCATTGTGGCTACCATGGAATTTTATAGTGAAAAAATTGCACGCGCTTTAAATATCAAGGGACTCATCAATATTCAATTTGCCATCAAGGATGATAAAGTGTTTGTGATAGAAGCCAATCCAAGAGCATCTAGAACTACTCCATTTATTGCCAAAGCTTATCAAATACCTTATTTAAATATTGCTACCAAGGTAATGTTAGGTGCTAATAAATTAACCGAATTCACCATGGAGAAAAAACTAGACGGATTCGCCATCAAAGAACCCGTATTTAGTTTTGATAAATTCCCTGGCGTGAATAAAGAATTAGGCCCTGAGATGAAGAGCACCGGAGAAGCCATTAGATTTATCAAAGACTTACGCGATCCTTACTTTAGAAATTTATACAAAGAGCGTTCAATGAACCTTAGCCGATAATAAAAAAGTCCTTAATAAAAATTTAAGGACTTTTTATAAGTTATCAAGTGATTTAAACCCAATGAGCAGTCCCCTATTTTAAGGGTTTGGAAGAAATATAATTTTGAGTGAGCCTTTTTTGGCGAATCGAAAAATTAATATTTTTTCTACCCTTAAAATTATTAACCCCTTAAAATTAAATACTACGGATTAACACCGTACTGGTCTATTAAGTAAACAACCGCCGCCATATTCACAGCACCTAAAAGTAGTTCACGCTTATTTACATTTTCGAATACATCTGTTTTTGCATGATGTAAATCAAAATATCTTTGACTGTCTGGTACTAGTCCAGATAAAACCACATTGCTATCAACTGTTTTCAAGGGGCCAATATCGGCGCCACCACCGCCAGCAGTTATTTCAGTGCCATATGGTTTTAATAAACTAGACCAAGATTGAAATTTCTTGAATTGTGCTGGACTGCAACTAATACCAATGGATCTTGGCGTGAATCCACCCGCATCACTTTCTAAAGCGAAAATATGTTTTTCATTATTCAACTTTGCTAGTTCTGCATATTTATCACCTCCTTTTCCTCCATTCTCTTCGTTGGCAAATAAGACAAAACGAATAGTACGTTTAGGAACATAGTTACTTGCTTTCATCGCACGCAATATTTCCATTGTTTGTACAATACCTGCTCCATCATCATGAGCGCCTTCATTTACATCCCAACTATCTAAGTGGCCACCAATAGTAATTATCTCCTCTGGAAATAGAGAACCTTTTAACTCAGCAACTACATTATTCTCATCTGCATCTGGCAAGAAGAAACCATAGGTTTGCATTTGCACACGAATCTTTGAAGTTTTAGCTGCTTCCCAAAGTGCTTTTGCATCGTTAGGTCCTAAAGCTACTGCAGGAATTTTTGGTAAAGACTCGTCGTAACGCATGCCCCCTGTATGAGGCTCATTATCAGGAGCCGTGCTTAATGAATGAAGCATCACACCCACTGCGCCATACTTAGCAGCGCGACTTGCACCTGAACCTCGATACATTCCTGATTCTCCGTATGCCGTAAAAGTTTGAATTCTTGTTGGATTAAAAACACTATGGTAATAAACAATCTTTCCTTTTACTTCCTCTTTTCTTTTTTCTAGCTCATCAAAATTGGCCACTGCTAATAGTTCAGCTTCTACTAGTCCATTACTGCCTAATGAATTTCCTAAAGCCAGTGCAGCCAAAGGTGCATTTTGAGCCTTTCCATTCACATTGACTACAGCTGCAAAATCATTGCCGCCTCTTTGCCAATTGGGTGTTTTACAGGCTTGCATAAATACTTTATCGGGATGCAAGGCCTCTAAATTTCTTTTACCCCAAATAGCAGCATTCTGTTGTTGAGGAGAACCTGCTAAACGACCACCAATATTTTTGGTAAGCTCTCTAAGTAAGTCATATGCCTTGCCGTTAGTCATGATTTCATCAGCCAATTTTTTAATACTAAGGCTGTCTTGATTGGTCTGTGCTGAAGCCATAATAGGCAAGCATAATAATAAGGTAACAAGTATACGCATGGTGATAAATTTTTCGTTCATATAATTCTTAAATATAATTAAACTTTATTGAATAATAAGTTGTTATTTGCATATTCAATCGTACTAAAATGAAGATCGGAATTGTTTGCTATCCTACCTTTGGCGGAAGTGGTGTTTTGGCTACCGAATTAGGTAAAGCCCTAGCCGAAAAAGGGCATGAAATTCATTTTATTACCTACCAGCAGCCCGTAAGACTAAATGGTTTTCATGCCAATATATTTTACCATGAAGTGAGGGTGCCTACTTATCCTTTGTTTGACTACCCTCCTTATGAACTAGCATTAGCAAGTACGATGGTGGATGTGATTTTAAACCATGACTTAGATTTAATACATGCGCATTATGCCATTCCACATGCTTCAGCTGCCTATACTGCTAAACAAATTGTAAAACAAAAAACAGGCAGGTCGGTTCCTGTTATTACTACTTTACACGGAACAGATATTACTTTAGTAGGTCGTGATAAAACTTATGAGCCAGTAGTTACTTTTTCTATTAATGAAAGTGATAGCATCACCGCTGTATCAGAAAATTTAAAAGAAGAAACTTATAAGCATTTTGATATTAAAAAAGAGATAGAAGTCATTCATAATTTTGTAGATGTGCAACGCTATAACAAAAAACCAGTGACTGCTTTTAGACAAGTAATTGCCCCTAACAATGAAAAAATAATTATTCACGCTTCCAACTTTAGAAAAATCAAGCGTATCGATAATGTAATGGATATATTTAAAAATATTCATGCAGCACTACCTTCCAAATTATTAATGGTGGGTGATGGACCTGAACGTCCACTAGCCGAAGACCTTACCAGACAATATGGACTAGAGGCCGATATTCGTTTTTTAGGTAAGCAAGAACAAATGGAAGAAATTTTAGCGGTGAGCGATGTGTTTTTACTACCTTCTGAATATGAAAGTTTTGGACTAGCTGCGTTGGAAGCCATGGCCGCAAGTACCGTGGTCATTAGCTCTGATGCTGGTGGATTAAATGAAATTAATATAAACGGGGTCACTGGTTACACTTCCCCTGTGGGTGATGTAGCAGGCATGAGTAAAAATGCCATTGCATTATTAAAAGATGAAACTAAATTAAAAGCCTTTAAACACAACGCTTTAAAAGAAGCGAAGCTTTTTGATATTCATCATATTATTCCAAAATACGAGGCATTATATAGAAAATATTGCAGAACAGGCGACTGCTAATTCTAAGCTAGCAATTTATTTCAATTTACCAAACGCAATGACTACTGCAATAATTATAAAATTATTGCATAGCTTGATCTATACTTAATTTAATTTTTTCAATAGCAATAGAAAGCTCCGAAGTAGTTATACATAATGGAGGGGCAATTCTAATTTTATCTTCTGCAAATAAAAACCAATCGGTAATTATTCCATTTGCTACACAAGTAGCCGCAATTTTTTTTGCAAGCGTATCCGATTCAAATTGAAGCGACATCCATAAACCTTTATGCGTTCTATTGATAATAGCAGGGTGATTCATTTGCTTTTCTAAAATATTTTCTTTCGCCTCCACCTCTTTTATCCAACCTGAATTTTGTAACACTTTTAAAGCTACATTACCCGCTGCACAGCAAACAGGATTACCCCCAAAGGTAGTAATATGGCCAAGTACAGGACTTTCAGTAAGAAGGCCCATCATTCTAGGATGGCTAATAAAGGCGCCAAGTGGAAGCCCGCCACCCAAGGCCTTTCCTACTAATAATATACTCGGCTGTGTTTTTTGGCTGTC